>JAGGZG010000206.1 GCA_021162125.1 Anaerolineae bacterium | reverse complement strand
GTGGCGGTGGGTGTGGGCGTGGGCGTCGGCGTGGACGTAGGCGTCGGCGTGTCAGTAGGCGTGGGGGTGTTCGTCGGCGTTGGAGTGTTGGTGGGCGTGGGTGTGGGCGTAGGCGTGGGATTGGCGACGACGACGCGCACGCGCGCCTCCGCACTGACGCCGTGGTGATCGTAGGCGACCACGCGCAGGGTGAAAACCCCGTTTTTCACCCGCGTCGTATCCCATTCGGTGAGCAGGCCGCCCTCCACCTGCGTCTGGTGCGGGCCACTCACCCGCCCCCAGCCCAACGGATTGTCGCCGATGCCATACTCCACGAAATACTGGGCGAAGTCCGGCATCCGCACCCGGCCCACGACCGGCACCACACCTTGCAGCACCTCGTCGGGCAGAGGCTGGTAGAGCTTCACCTCGGCGGGGAAGGTGTGCACCGGGCAGGTGTGGGTCGGCGGCTGCTGGATGCCGTGCGCCTCCGCCCAGGCCAGGCCCTCCGGCGGGTAGACGACGAAGTAGCGCTCGGTGACCAGCTCCGGTGGGCAGAACTCGGTGGCTCGTGCGCCGGTGGTGTAGTCAATGGGGATCAGTTGGTGGAAGTCGTGCTCCGGGCCCAGGGGTGGCTGGTTCGCGGCGAAAATCTCCATCCGCCGGTGGGGGCAGACTTCGCTGGGCCGCGCGCCGGAATCGGCGCAGATTTCCATCTCGACGATGCCCGGCGGGCGGACGAACTCGTGCACCGGCGTATCGGCCAGAGCCTCCTCCATGAAGTCGTGCCAAATGGGGCCCGCGCCCCGCGAGCCGGGCACGTGGTCCATGGGCGTGTTGTCGCTGTTGCCCACCCACACACCGACCACCAGATCAGGCGTGTAGCCCAGCGTCCACGCATCGCGCCAATCGGTCGTCGTCCCCGTTTTTGCCGCCGCCGGGCGCGAAAGTTCGAGCACGTTGTGTGCTCCGAAGGCCGGGATGCGCGCCTGGTTATCGGCCAGGATGTCCGTGATGAGGTAAGCGTGTTCGGGTGAGATCACCTGCTCGCCCTGGGGAGGGGTGTACTCCTCGAGCACCCGCCCCTGGCTGTCCTCGACGCGCAGAATGGCGACCGGCGGCACGCGCCGCCCCCCGTTGGCAAATACCGCGTAAGCTCCTGTCATCTCCAGCAGCGTCACCTCCCCGCCGCCCAGCGTGAGCGATAGGCCGTAATCCACCCGATTCAACGACTGGATGCCCAGGCGATGGGCCATCTCTAGCATGGCCGGCAGGCCAATGGCATTCAGGGTTTTCACGGCGGGGACGTTGTAAGAGCAGGCCAGGGCCTGGCGTAGAAGCACCGGGCCGTGGAATTTGTTATCGTAGTTCTGTGGTTTGTACGGCGGGTTCGCCCCGTCGGGGAACTCGGTCTCCACGTCCCAGATCAGGCTGGCGGGCGTCCAGCCGCGCTCGAAGGCGGCCACGTAAGTGACCGGTTTGATGGACGATCCAGGCTGGCGCGGTCGCAGGGCGACGTTCACCTGTCCATCAATGGTCGGGTCGTTGAAATCCACGCTGCCCAGCATGGCCAGAATCTCACCAGTATCGGGCCGCAGGGCGACGAGGGCGGCGTTGGTCGCGTGGCGGTCCTTCAGGGCCGCTATCTTCTCCTTCGCCACCCGCTCGGCCAGAGCTTGCAGACGGGGGCCGAGGGTAGTGTAGACCTGTAATCCACCACGGTGCAGGGCCTCGGCCCCGTAGCGTTCCTCCAAGAGCTGTTGCACGTAGACCACGAAGTGCGGCGCGGTCATCGTGTAGTTCTGGGGCGCGTAGTGCAGCTCCTCCTGGCGGGCGGCTTCCGCCTGGGCCGGAGTGATGTATCCCTGCTCCACCATCAGGTTCAGGACGACGGACTGGCGGGCTTTAGCCGCCTCGGGGTTGGTGTACGGGTCGTACACGGCGGGCGATTGCGGCAGACCGGCCAGCAGAGCGGCCTCGGCCAGGGTCAAGTCGCGGGCTGTCTTGCCGAAGTAAGTCTCGGCGGCGGCCTCGATGCCGTAGGCCAGGTTGCCGTAATAGATTTCATTGAGGTAAATCTCCAGAATGGTGTCCTTGGGATAGCGGTTGGTGATTTCGATGGCCAGGATGGCCTCGCGCACCTTGCGACGCAGGGATTGCTCGCTGCGCTCCTCCGGCGAGAGAAGGACGGCACGGGCGAGTTGCTGGGGGATGGTGCTGGCCCCGGACACGATCTCTCCCTCGGTCACGTTCTGGTAGATGGCGCGTACAATGCCGATGGGGTCGAATCCGGGGTGCTGGTAGAAATGCTGATCCTCGGTAGCGATAGTCGCCTGGCGCAGATAGAGAGAGATGTCATCCAGTTCGACCAGGGTGCGCTTGCCGGGGCCGAAGACCTCCCACAAGAGCGCACCGTTGCGGTCGTAAATCTTCGTGCTGGCGAAGGTCGCCGCCCGGCCACGCAACTCATCCGGCGGGGGAAGCTGGCGGGCGATGTGCACGTAGCCACCGATGGCCACGGCGAAGATCAGGAAAAACAGGGCGACGGTGACCAGAGCGATGGTTGTGAACCCCGTGGTCAGACAGGAGGCCACCCGCCGCCATTGGATGCGCCGGCGCGGTGGGTGTCTGGCCGGGACGCGGACAGTGGGCTCCTCCGAGGACTCGACCGAGGCTTCGGCAGGGCTCAGCCGAGCCCCCGCCAAAGTCGGCGGAATGGGGGTAGGCCGGGATACAGCGGGTGTGACGGGCTCAGTAGGCTCCTCCGACGGCTCGACTAAGCTCGCCGGAGTCGGCGGAACGGGAGTGGGTTGGGACCTGGCGGCTGCTTCCGTTTTAAGGGCCGTGCGGCAACGGACGCAGAATTGCGCTCCTGCCCGGTTTATCTGCCCGCAACGGGGGCAGGGTTGTAGGCGAGGGGAGACGGGTTCGCCCCCGGCCTCCGGCGCAGGGGATGGCGGACGCACGGCGGGCGTGAAGATGCTGAACTCCTCATCGGGCTCGGAGTCGGTACGTTCACTATCCGATTCTGAGGTTTGGGTTGGGATGTCTTCACTCACGCTTTTTCCCTCGCTGCATACCGAGCGCTGTTAGGTTCTGTGGAAGTGGGATAAGACCAATACACACCTTCGGTGACGAGCGCGTGTTGCGTGTTACGTGGTGCGTGACGAGACGGAACACGCATTACGCATTACGGCTCATTGGCAGCAGGTAAAAGGGTGCATAAATAGGAACCTGTTTTCACCTTTCTCATACGCGCTCAGTATACAACCGCTCTGCGTCGGCTGCGGCCTGGTGGAGGGCCGTGGTCAGTGCCTGGGCAATGGCCCCGCGATCGCCGTCGCGGGGGGCGGGTACAGGCTCGCCGAAAACGATGGCGATGCGACTAAAGGGCAGGGGCACGGAGTAGCGGTCCCAGCGCTTCAGGGTGTATTTCGTGGCGGTGAAAGCGCCGATAGGCACCAGGCGTCCTCCGGTCTTCTGGGCGATGAACACCACGCCGGGCTTGACCACGTAGGGCGGGCCGTCGGGACCATCGGGGTTGATGTAGCAATCGGCCCCCTGGCGCATCGCGCGCAGCACCTGTACCACACCTCGTGCCTGGCTTAGTGCGGCCGAGTGGTGATTGACCGCGTGTGGTTCTATACCGATGTGTCGCGCCCAGGTGGACAGTGTGTTCCCCCGCCAGTCGGCGGGCACGATCAGGGCCATGCGATAGTCACTACGCTGGTTGAGGAGATCGAGGACGTAGCCGGAGACCATCATCGTCATCCCGTGCCAGGTCGCCCAGACGACGGATTGGCCCTGAGCCCATGCCTCTTCCAGGTGTTCCTGCCCGCGCACCCGGTAACGGCTCGTGCGATAGATCAACCGGGAATACAGGTACAGACCCAGCCCGGCCAGACGGTCACGCAAAGGAATGCTCGCGCTCATCTCTCTCCACTTCCCTCCCCATCCCTCCGATTTAGATCAGAGCACGGTAGCCGGACATCAGCAGGCCGAAGCTAACGTAGCCCACCAGCGCGAACAGGGCCACCGTCTGAGGGCCGATGATGAAAGACGCCGTACCTCCCACGACCAACGCGGTCAGGTTCCAACGCCAGCGGCTGCACACGACGTGGAAAGCCGGAAAGCGAATGCGGCTGACCATGAGCAAGGCCAGAACAATCATCAGCGGCAGGAAGACGAAAGTGGGGACGTGATGGGGATAAGCGTGACTCGTCAGGATGGTCAAAGCCAACAAAGCACCGGAGGCAGAAATGGTCAAACCGATGGTCTGATCGCTCTTTTTGGGCCCCTTGGCCAGCAGGTTAAAGCGTGCCAGACGGAAGGCGCCGGCCATGACGTAAACAATGCTGATGATGCCTACCAGCGCCCCGTGAGCCCCCGTAATATCCTGGACATGCTTGTAAGCCAGATATGCCGGCGCCAACCCCAGGTCAATTACGTCGGCCAGGGAGTCCAATTGCAAGCCGAAGGGGCTGGTGGCGCGCAGCTTGCGGGCGACCATGCCGTCAAGACCGTCCAGGACGTAGCTGGCCAGGATGAGCAGCCCGGGCCAATTCCGGTGCCCCTCGGCCGTCAGGATGATGGCGATGAACCCGCAGGCCAGAGCGGCATAGGTTAGCGTGCTGGGGGCGGCGTAACGAAAACGATCTTTCATGGTCCTTCTTTTCATGGCATTTCTTCCTCTCTCCTCAAATGGGCCAGACGAGTCCTGGCCAGGATGGTCTCACCGGCCCGCACTTTGTCGCCGACGGCCACCAGCACCTCGACGCCGGGCGGGAGGAACAGATCCACCCGAGAGCCGAACTTGATCAGGCCAAAACGCTGGCCACGGGCCAACCGCTCGCCGACGGCTGGCCAGCACACGATACGTCTGGCCAAAATACCGGCTACTTGTTTGATCAACACTCGCGTTTCTCCCTCGATCAGGCCCAGCAAGTTGCTCTCATTCTCCGTGGATGCTTCTGAACGGTAAGCGGGCAAGAAACGGCCTGCTCGATACTGGCGAAAAGCCACCTCGCCGGCCATCGGCGACCGATTGACGTGAACATTCAGCACCGACATAAATATGCTGATCTGCATCGCCGGCCCCTGCAAGACAATGGGCTCCTCCATCGCTCGAATGGTCATCACCCGCCCATCGGCCGGGGCAACGAAGAGGCCATCGCCGGTCGGTGGGTGACGCTCCGGATCGCGGAAAAAGTAGAAAACGAGCGACGAGACGACGACCAGGAGCGCGGCCAGGATGGCTATCAGGGGATGAGGCCAGCACACCCATAGGGCGATGACTCCACCCGTCGGGATGGTGACCAGGGCAAGTGTAGTCTCTGCACCCTGGGCGAAAGGCCACCAGCGCGGTTTCTTGTGCATCACACGCCTTTCATGTAATGAATCAGGACTATGCTTCCGGCGGGCGGGGGGTTTCCGGCCGCCCAGTTTGCCCCACTTCCTGGTGGTATATCCTGAACCACTCGGAGAATTCCTCGCGTTGCCGTTTCCTGGTCGCCTGCTGGACTCGCTCGCGGTGAGCCACCATACGGCGAAAGATTTCCTCCTGCACCACCGATGGGCCGTGCACTTGCTCGAAGGTAAAGGCTTTGCTGGTACCGGCAGTGTCAATGTACACGTTACCCATGTTGATCAACCTGGCCAGGAAATTGGGGATGTCGTAATAAATGGTCTGGATCACGTCGAAGGTGCCTTCTCGCCGGGATTCGCCGCGCACGTGGAAGGGGGAACTGGAGACATCAATCACCCGTGTATCGGTGACGATGTACACGTCATTGCGCCAGCCATCGTAGCGCCACAGGTACCAGAATGCGCTGGATACCAGCAGGACGAAGGCGGCCAGTAAAGGCAGTGGCCGGGGTATAGTCGCCAGCGGACCAGGTTGGAGGAGGACAGCGATCAGCAGCGCCGCCGAAAAGAGGATGCCCAGAACCGGTGGCCACAGCGCCCCTGCCAGGACCAGCCAATGTTTACGCCAGATCACCTGGTCGCCCACTTCCTCCCGCAGACGGGGCACGATGTAGCTCACCAGTCTGCTCAGCGGCTCCTTGCGGACGACCTGTTTTCCCCGGGGTGCGGGCTTTTGCGCCGGGGGAGGGGGCGGCGACGCGGCGACAGGTTTACCCGGCAGCCCCAGCCGTTCACGGATGGTCTGTCGGATCTGCCCTTTCTCCTCCGCCGCTCGTCTCTCCAACGCTGCCCTACGGACCTGGAAAATCACGTTTTTGATGCGCTCTGCATTCGGCAAACGGGCAAAGGTGATTGGACCCAGCCCTGCGGTCTTGATCACCAGGTCCCGGAAATCCAGGAGTCGGGCCACCGCGTTGGGTGTCTTCATAGTCACGTCCTGTATCTGCTCCAGGGGGGCCTCGTGACGCTCCTCGCGGATGAACAGCACGCGCTCGATGTGAATCACCCGTTTGGTGGTGACGATGTAATCGTCGTTTATCCAGTCCACGTACAGCCACCACCCCCACACAAAAAGGAGAAGGAAGCTGATCAAACTGGCGATTGCTGCAGCTCTAGTGCTACCGAGGACGTAAAGAACAACCACCAGACCCACCCCGACCAACAGGGCGATAGCCAGGGGCCACAGCGATTCCACCAGAGCGATCCAGTGTTTGCGGGCGAAGACTACTGCTACCTCGTCCCACTGCTTGCCGGGGAAGGGACGGTTGCTTATCCTCATCCGCTCCTGCACCCAGGTGCGCATGTACTGGCCGATGCGGGGATGCAGGGTGAGGATTTGCTCGAACGCTTCCTTGTTGAAACTGACGAGTTCTACATCGTGTACCACGTCTACTGTGGCGGAGCGAGGCTTATCAGTAAAGAGCGCCAACTCACCGAAGAAATCCCCTGCGGTGTGATAGTTCAGCACCCTCGCTCTTCCGTCGGGCTCGTGGGCCCAGACACGGATCTGACCGGAGAGGATGACGTAGAACTTGTCACCCGGATCGCCTTGGCGGAAGAGTACAGCACCCCGTGGGTAGTGCTCCACCTGTCCCAGACTGGCGATCTTTTGGCGTTCTTCTGGGGAAAGGAAGCTGAATATAGAAACTGCTTGCAGGCGAGTGGCTAACTCCTCGCTCATCTCTCTTTCCTTCTGCGTCTCTTTCTGGACGTGGGTCTGCACCCGTTATATTGTATCACATTATCGCCAGCGCGCCAATGGACGGCGCCTGGAGCAGGGGTATTTCAATTGGGGGCGAGATCCGTGCATAGCCACTTTGTGAAATCTGCAGAAGTACTGAGAGGTGACACCGACGCAATCGGGGCAGCGATGGGGACGGTCTGTGGGGCGGTTTAACTGTAGACCCCCCGATGCTTCGTCGTGAGCTCACTCGAAACCTCGGAGGTTTTAGAATGGCCGGCGGGAGGTCTTGTCCTGATAAATGGGAAGCAACACGGTAAACGTGCTCCCCTTGCCCGGCTCGCTTTCTACCCACACCCGGCCGTTGTGCTTTTCCACTATGGATTTGACGATGGCCAGGCCCAGGCCAGTACCGGCAATGTCCTCAGTTTCTTCACTCTGTACGCGGTAGAATTTGTCGAAGATGTAGGGTTGATCGGTGTGGGGAATTCCGATTCCGGTATCGCTTACGTTTAACGCAATCTGCGAATCGTACTCCTCTACCCAGACGGTAATCTTGCCGCCCTGCGGGGTGTACTTGATAGCGTTGTTCACCAGATTATCCACTACCTGGCGCAATCGCAGGGGATTACCCCACACCGGCGGGAGGTAGGGGGGCAGGGTCACAACCAGGGTCTGTTGCTTGCTCTCCGCCTGATCGCGCAACTCGTCCACGGACTGGTTGATGATCTCGTCAATAGCACACACCTCCATATTGAGGTTTACCTCTGCCTCGATGCGGCCAATGTCCAGCAGATCATTGATGAGCTCGGTGATAGTGGTTACACCCTTTTGAATGCGGTTGACGAAATCCTGCTGCTGTTCATTGAGAGGCCCGACCACGCCCATCAGGTCCACGAAGCCCTTGATCGTCGTCAGGGGAGAGCGCAGATCGTGGGATACGGTGGACACGAACTCCGATTTCATCTGATCTAGTCGCTTGAGGTGCGTAATATCCTGCATCACCGCTACACAACCCACCCCGTTTATAGGGGAAAGGGTCGCGTACAGCGTGCGATCACCGTCCAGAGGAATCTCGGCGCGCACGGGGGGACTGTCGCCGGTCGCCTGGGTAAAGAGATCGATCAGGTCTTGATTGTGCACCACCTCCACCAGTGGCTGGCCGGCGGTCACCTCACTATCGGGGCAAAAGGCGCTTTTCGCCGCCTGGTTGAGAAGGATGATCCGATTTTCCTCGTCGGTGACGATCACGGCATCTGCGGTGCGGCTGAGGATAGCCTGTAATCTTCTATGCTCGTTCTCTGTTTCTTGAAAGAGGCGGGCATTCTCGATAGCGATGGCTGCATAGTCCGCCAGGGCGGACAAAAGGTACAATTCGTTGTTGGTGAACACCTCGTCGCTCACCCGCTGGGTCACCGAGAGGACACCGATTGTCCGCTCTCCCACCTTTAGAGGCACCATGAGAAGGGCCTTTACCAGGTAAGCCGTCTTGATCTTGTGCTTACCGCCCCCGATGAGCACAGGCTCGCCGGTTTTAACTACGCTGCCAGCCAAGCTATCCTGCACTTTCAGGCGAAAGCTGCGTGCGGATTTCTCGTCAACGCCCAGGGCGGCGCGCATGTGAAGTTCGTCCGTTGCCTCGTCCACCAGGAGCAGCCAGCCTTCTTCGGCCCCGGTGATGTACACCGCTGCTTCGACAACCCGATTCAGCAAGCGGTCCACGTCGAGGAGGGATGTCACCGAGCGCCCGATGCCGTACAGGGTGTTCAGTTCCTTCACTCGTTGTTCGAGCTGGCGGTTGACCAGTATCAATCGCTCGGTAAGCCGATCTCGCTCTTCTCGTAGCCGAGCCTCGGCCAGGGCCTGCTCGATGGCCTCCAGCATCTCCTCAATCTCAAAGGGCTTGATGATGTAATTTTTCACTCCCAGGCGGAACACGCGGACGGCCAGTTCCTCCGATCCGTGGAAGGTCATCAGGATGACGGGGATGTTCTTTCCGTGCTCTTTGAGGGACTCCAATACTTCAATGCCCGTCATCCTGGGCATCTGCATGTCCAGCAGGATGAGGTCAGGATTCTCGGTCAGCGCCTTGTGCAGGCCCTCTTCCCCGTCGCGAGCAGTGAGCGCCCGGTAGCCATTGGGCTTGAGGACGTATTCAACTATGAAATCAATGTTCTCGTTGCGGTCATCTACGACGAGGATGCGTTCTCCGGCCACTATACACCTCTCGAATCAGTCCCCACAGTCTGAGAAAGGTTCACAGGACTGCATTTCCTTACGTATTGTACCACAGCCTCGTTATTTCGTAAACCCAGGGTTTGTGACTATTTGGTAATCAATTAGGATAGAATCGGGTACAGGCGATCATCATGGGCCGAAGTGCATTGTGCCTCCCCCGCTCGTCCGATGTAGCTTCGCCGCCACCTGACGAGAGAACCAGGCCCAAGTCTTTCCTCCCCCTCACCGCTATCCCGGTGTAGGCCCCGGTGTAGGCCAGGGCGTGGGCGTAGGTGGTGGCGCTTGTGTAGGCGTCGGCTTTGGCGTGTTCGTGGGCTTCGGTGTGTTCGTGGGTGGTGGCGGTGGCGGTTCAACGTGGAAGGTCCGCGTCTCGCTGGGTGGGCTGACCTCGCCGAGGCGGGTTTCGCCATCGCGGCGCACGACGACCACCCGCCAGTGATAGCTGCCCAGCGGGTATGTATCCTTGTCCACTTCCCACCAGACATCCTGTGTCCAATGGGCAGCCTGCGGCTCGGCATCAACCGGCCACACTTGCACCTCGTACCAGTCACGGGCGTCCAGGTTCTCAATGGGCTGCCATCTCAGGGTGAACTCGCGTCCCAGGTGGACAACGGCACCGTCGTTAATCTGCACCAGCACCGGGGCAGGATACAGGATGGGCAGCGCGGTCGGAGTGGGTGTGACGCTCGGCGTGGGAGTGGCGCTCGGCGTAGGAGTGACTTCCGGCGTTGGAGTAAGCGTGTCGGTGGGTGTGACACCAGGCAGGAGGGTCGGCGTTCCCGCCGTGGCGGCCGTCGGTGTGGCGGTGGGCACGGCGATGACCTGCAATTCCTCGCTCGCATCCACAATGGCCCGTTCCCCCGTGGATAATGTGGCATGCTGGTCACGGGAGGTAATCTCCACGCGGCCAGTGTCCACGCTCAGGACGCTGGACTCTTCCTCCAACCGCAGGCGAAACACCGTGCCCGGCTCCAGCGGGGCGATGGTCATGTCCAACGTGCGCATGGTGAAAGCCACCGAAATAGTGCGGTTGGTATCCACCAGGAACGAAGAGCTGCGGGCGACGACCTCCAACGCGCCCTTTAGCACACGGAAGACGGGCCGCTCGTCGGATGGCGAGGCCTTGACGATCTGCACGGTGCTCGATTGCATCAGGCGCAGGATGCTGCCATCCGCCAATTTCAGTTCAGCGTTCGCGTCCCGGGTACGTATTTTGTGGCCGAAGCCGAGATCGAAACTGTCCTCCTCCTGTACCCAACCCTCATCCTTCGCGCGCTGGACCCACACCGATCCGCTGATCAGTTGTAAAGTGATGGACCCTTCGGTGGCAACTGGCGAGGGTGGAGGTGTGGTTTGGCGACAGGCTGTCAAAGGCAGAAGGGCCAGGATCAACAAGAAAGCGGCTCGTACCCACAGGCAAGCCCAACCCATCCTCTCCGGCCGAGGGCGACGGGCGATGCGATGACAGCCGGCCGTGAAAACGGGCCGCCGTTCTCGTTCGTGGCTCGACGCTGACATTTCGACGTTCCTTTCGCGTTTGCGCCCTCTCGATTTACACTGTTAACCCTCCCGCAAGTTGGAAGCCGCCTTACATATTGCGACGTCATATGTGACCCGGTTTCCAATCCCGTGAGGGAGCATTCGCTAACCTGCGGGAGGGTAAGCGAGTATCAGTAGTTGAGAAATCCGCCCCCCGCCCGGCGC
>JAGGZG010000179.1 GCA_021162125.1 Anaerolineae bacterium | reverse complement strand
TGTTCGTAGTAATTCTCAATCAAGAAGTGGTAGACACTACCTGTTGCCCACCATCTCCATAGACCAGTTGGATCCGCGTAGCTCACTGGATTGTTTTCAACGTAGGCATAACCGCGCAACTGGGTCTGTGGCAGCCGCGCATCCCCCGATCACGGGTCTCTCGTGATAAACCGTCCCACCCCTGGCGCGTACCACCGCGTCCGCAGGTACAAGAGCCCCGCATCCGCGTCCCACCACTCGCCCGTGTACCCCCAGGAACTGGCGGTACTGCCCTCCTGCCACATCCCCACCCCAAAGGGCGTGTACCCTCCGGCGTAGGTCACGTACCCGCCGCTGTCCGTCCACTGGCGCACGCTGCCCAGACCGTCGTTCAGGTGCCAGGCCCAGGCGGTGTCCTCCTCGGCTAATAGATCGTGGCCGTAGAGGTACATCGTTGCCTCGCCGCCGGTGGTCTCTACCAGCACCTGCACCAGCCGGTTGGCGTAATCGTACTGGAACGTGCGCGTGCCGTCGCTGAGCAGGTTGCCGTTGTTGTCCCAAGTATACGGCACACCGTCCACACTTGTCAAGCGGTTGGCCGCATCATACTCGTAACTCGTTGACCCGTTACTCGTCGCCATCGCCAGCCGGTTGCCCACGGCGTCGTAGGCGTACTGCGTGGTGTTCCCCAGCGGGTCGCTCTCCCGATGCAGCTGGTTGAGCACATCGTATTCGTAGGTGGTGACGTGGCCGTTGGCATCGGTGATGACCACCCTTTGGCCCAGGGAATCGTAGCCATAATAGGTCGTGTGGCCGTTCTCATCGGTGACGCTGGTCACTTGGCCATACTCGTTGTAGCTGTAAACCGTCGTGCCGGAGAGGGGGTTGGTGACAGTGATCAGGTCGTTGTCCTCGTCGTATTCGTAATGAGTCGTGTGTCCCATCCCGCACGGGATCGGCTATGATCTGGCGTTGTTTGGAGATATCAGAGTTGCATAAGTGGAGTCCTGACTGCGTGGACAGGCGCGTCCACGCAGGTGGACGCTCGGCTGCAAGCCCTCTGGAGGCGATTTCAATCGCTAACAGAAGTAGCCTGAGCAGTTACCCTTTCTGTTAAGTTCTGTTGACAACTTGTTGGGGATGGAGTAGAATAAGAATAAGGATAGAGATACGAGAGGCTGGAATTCATGGAAATGGAAATTGGCACAGTTCGCCGGGTGGACATTGAGCAGGAGATGCAGACGGCGTACCTGGATTACGCCATGAGCGTGATCGTGTCCCGCGCTCTGCCGGACGTGCGCGACGGGCTCAAGCCCGTACACCGGCGCATCCTCTACGCCATGCACGACATGGGCCTGCGCCCCGGTACGTCCTACAGAAAGAGTGCGCGTATCGTCGGTGAAGTGCTGGGTAAGTATCACCCCCACAGTGATACCGCCGTGTACGAGGCCATGGTCCGCATGGCCCAGGACTTCTCGCTGCGCTATCCGTTGGTGGATGGACAGGGCAACTTCGGCAGCGTGGATGGCGATGCGCCGGCGGCCATGCGCTACACCGAGGCGCGGATGCACGCCATGGGCCAGGAGATGCTGGCCGACATCGAGAAAGACACCGTGGACTTCGTTCCCAACTTTGACGGCACCCTGCAAGAGCCTTCTGTCCTGCCTTCTAGCCTGCCTAACCTGCTAATCAACGGCTCGTCCGGCATCGCCGTGGGCATGGCTACCAACATCCCGCCCCACAATCTGTGCGAGGTGTGCGATGCCCTGGCCTACATGATTGATAACTACAAACGGATGGACGACATCGCCGTGGACGATCTGATGCGCTTCATCCACGGGCCGGATTTTCCCACTGGCGGTGTGGTGTATCGCTATCGAGAGGACGGAGAGGGGATGGTGGATGCCGTGCGTGCGGCTTACGCCGTGGGCCGTGGTCGCTTTACCGTACAGGCCAAAGCGCACATCGAAGAGATGAGCCGCAGCCGGCATCGCATCGTCGTCACTGAGCTGCCTTACCAGACCAACAAAACCAACCTCATCGAACGCATCGCCATGTTGGTGCGAGAGGGGCACATTGAGGGCATCGCCGACCTGCGCGACGAGTCCGACCGGCGGGGAATGCGCCTGGTGATCGAGTTGACGCGGACAGTGGAGCCCCGAGACGTGCTTGGGCAACTTTTCCGCCTGACCCCACTGCAAAGCACTTTTGGGGTGAACATGGTTGCCCTGGTGGACGGTGAACCCCGCCTGCTCCCATTGAAAAAGGCCCTGCAATGCTACATCGAGCACCGGCGAGAGATCGTTACCCGCCGCAGCCGCTTTGAGCTGGAGCGGGCCAAACACCGCGCCCACGTGTTGGAAGGGTTGCTCATCGCCCTGTCCAACTTGGACGAGGTGATCGCCGTCATCCGCCGCTCGCGGACGACGGACAGCGCGCGGACTAACTTGCGTCGCCGGTTCAAGCTCACCGAGGTGCAGGCCCAGGCTATCCTGGACATGCCGCTGCGTCGCCTGGCTGCTCTGGAGCGCAAGAAAATCGAGCAGGAGTACAAGGAGAAAAAGAAGCTCATTCGCCGTCTCCAGTCGCTGCTGCGCAGCCCGAAGAAGATTCTGGGAGTGGTCAAGGACGAATTGTTGGCGATAAAGCAGCGCTACGGCGACGCCCGTCGCACTCAGATCGTCGAGCGCGGGCGTGGCGAGCTGACCACCCACGACCTCATCCCCGATGAAGAAGTGCTGGTCACCATCACCCGCCGGGGCAACGTGCGCCAGGGACCCCCAGCACGGGCCCGTACCCTGAACGCCGGGCGGGGCAAGGACGTGGTCGTCCACCGCTGGCAGGTGAACAGCCGTGACAGCCTGTATCTCTTCACCGCCGATGGGCGGGTCGCGTGCTTGCCGGTTCATCAGATCCCAAATCTGGAGGCGCGCCCCCGGGGCACGGCCTTGAGCGAGCTGTGTCCGTTGCTCAAAGAACGAACTCTGGTCGCGGTGCTGGCCCTGCCCCACTATTCGGCTGAGCCGACGGGCTACTTGTTGACCGTGACCCGCATGGGCAAAGTCAAACGCTCTACCCTGGCGGAGTTCGTCTCTGCGGCGGCGAAGGGCGAGGCCGTGGTTGCGGGTGTGGATCAGGGCGACGAGCTGGCCTGGGTGCACGCCTCGTCAGGGGGACAGGACGTGATCCTGGTGACGCGGCAGGGCAAGGCCATCCGCTTCTCCGAGGATGAGGTGCGGCCCATGGGCCTGACCGCCAGCGGCGTGCTGGGTATCAAGCTAAGCGCAGGTGATCAACTGATCGGCGCCGACCTGGCCCAGAGCCGGGCCAGCCTGCTGGTGGTAAGCAGCGCGGGCTATGGCAAGTGGACCTCGTTGGCCGACTACCCGTCCCAGAGACGTTACGGCGGTGGAGTGATGACCTACAATCCCAGCGCCAGGACCGGTGAGCTAGTCGGTGCGCGGGTGGTAAGGGGCCGGGACGAGGTCTGGTTGATCTCCGCCCGGGGGAAGGCCAAGCGATTGCGGGTGCGCAACGTACCACGCATGGGAAGGGCTACGCGAGGGAAAGCGTTGTGGACACTGCCGGATGGCGATCAGGTGGTGGCACTCACGATGTCCATGACGTCGGCCGGACTGGCTGAGGCGCAGTCGCCAGATTCAGCCGGTACGCAGAAAAAGACTTCGAGGAAAACCTCAAGGAGGAAGTGATGCATTTCGCTGATAAGATGTTGACCTGTCAGCAGTGCGGCGCAAAGTTCATTTTCACCGTCACCGAACAGCGCCGGCTCTACGAAAGCGGGGTGACGGAGATATTCGAGCCTCGTTTCTGCCCGGCCTGCCGCAGTGCCGCAGAGGGGGTCAAGCTCATTGGCCGGGTAAAATGGTATAGCCCAGAGAAGGGATACGGATTTATCACCAAGGCCGACGGCGAGGACATCTTCGTGCATCGCTCTGCTATCGAGGGCGAAGGGCCTCGCGTTCTGGAAGAAGGCCAGCGAGTGGAGTTCGAGGTCGAGAAAACGGAGAGGGGACCACAGGCCATCCACGTCGCTCCCCTGCCGGAAGACTCAGGTTGAGAGGGTGGGCGAGGTGTATCGCGCACTCGTCGAAGAAATCGCGGACGACAGGCTGTCGGGGGCCAGCGGCTTGGCTGCGAAAGGTGCGGCGGCGCTGGCCGCCTTTGCGTTGGAGTGCTCGGTCCCATCGGCGGATGAGTTCTGGGATGAATTAGTAGCTCTCGCGCGGGCGCTACGCCAGGCGCAGCCGGCGATGGCTCCCTTGCTCCATCTGGCCGACCGCGCTCTGCGTGCTGCGCAGGGCCTGGAGGACGTGGACGCCATGCGCGCGGCGGTGCAGCGGGCAGCGGAGGCTTTCGAGACGGAGTTGCGATCGGGCGCAGGGCAAATCGCGAAGGCGGGAGCGGCGCTGGTGATGGACGGCGCTACGGTGGTGACCGTGTCGCATAGCTCGGCGGTGGCGAGTGCGTTGTTGCACGCCCGGCAGGATGGCAAGCGGCTGCGGGTTATCTGCCCGGAGTCGCGGCCACTGTGCGAGGGGCGGGAGCTTGCCCGGCGATTGGCGGCGGCCGGGGTGGAGGTGACGTTGGCCGTGGACGCTGCGGCTCCGGCCCTGGTTGCCCAGGCCGACCTGGTGTTGGTCGGCGCGGACGGGGTGACG
>JAGGZG010000317.1 GCA_021162125.1 Anaerolineae bacterium | reverse complement strand
GGGAGTGAGGGGCTACGTACTTATCCACTTCGTTTTAGCTTGCCGGTGCGTTTGGCGTGGCGCTCGGCCATGCGGAAAATGACCAATCCGATGGGGATGAAGGTGACGCCCATCAGCACCAGCGGCCAGACGTAGCCCAGCAGCTTGGCTGTAGGCGCGCCGCCCAATACCCCATCACGCATCCCCTCCAGCACGTAAGTTGCCGGCGATAGGCGGGCGATGGACTGCATCCAATCGGGCAGCACCGAGACGGGATAGTACACCCCGGAGACCAGCAGTACCAGGGCCTGCACCACGTGCGTCATCTGTGCGCCCCGCTCCGGGAAGAGCAGGGGCAACACCGAGGCCACTATGCCCAGACCGATGAAGCTCACGCTGCCGGCGATCAGCACTATTGCGCCGCCGGCCAGGTTAGCCTGGCTCAGGTCCAGGTGGAAGAACAGGGTCACCACTACCAGTATGATGCAGGTGTGTAGCAGACCGTACACCAGCGAGAATATCGTAGTGCCGATCATGTGCGTGAAACGGGAGACCGGAGCCATAAAGGTGTACTCGATGGTGCCCTCCCAACGCTCCCAGGCGATCATCTCACTGATAGAGTCGAACACGATGGACAGGTAGTGCCACACCAGCGTGCCGACCAACAAGTAGAGCACCAGGTAGCCGGTATCCACCTTCTGCCCGCTGATCGTTTCCATTCCCGCGCCGATGTAAGTGATGGCCAGGGAGTTGACGATGGAGTAGACCAGCCAGACCACCTCCCAGCCCCAGTAGCGTTTCACCAGATTGAAGTTGCGCTCCACGAAGGCGTAGGAAGCGCGTATCTCACGAACCAGTTGCGTCATCTCGAAGACTCCTCGATAGCCAAGGGAAAAGGCGAACAATGAAAAAGCCGTGGGGTCTGAGCCCACGGCCTGCGAGGAGTCCAGGGGGAATAGTCCCCGCCAGACGCAAACGAAAAGGCCGTGGGCAGCAGTGCTCCCACGGCCTGGAGGTTGACGTAACCTACTGGCAAATGGGCGCACTACGACCCCAGAAGGAAGCGTTCATACCATCCTTCACCTGGAGACGGATCATACGTGCGTTGGTGATCTCGTAGCGCATCCCATTCACCTCCTCGTTCGTTAAAGATGTCGCCATTATACGCAGAATCGAGCATTTGTCAAATTGGTGTTGACGGGTCGTATTCCAGTCTCAGGATGTTGGAGAAGCGACCAGTGCTTCCAATAGGGAGCGGATGTCTTCCCGCGCCTCGGCCGGGGTGGTCCGATCCAGAGCAATTCCCCTACGGCGCAACTCGTCCATCATCTCGTAGAGAGTTAGGCCAGCATCCACCGCCGCTCGCTCCAGGGAGACTTGGCCCTGTTGGTAACGCTGGATGGCTTGTTCCAATTCCCACTTCCTGAGTCCCTCGACCAGATATTTGCGGATAATGTCGGTTTTGCGCAAGGACTCTTGCTCCGCAATTTGTTCCAGATGTCGAGCCAGGTCGGCGTCAATGCGCAGATTAAGCTGAACTGTCTGAGGCATCGCTCTTAACCTCCTTGCTGTGCATCGTTAGAAAGCAGTTTCAGTTGGGCGGTGATCTCTTCGGCCAGCGCTTCACGCTCAAACAGGGTGGCTGGATTCATCCCAGTAAGTGCAGCCAATTCCCGCAACAGAGACTTGAATCGAGGCAATGAAAGATGGCGGTGTAGCAGTGCCAGGAATAGAATGTCTATTCCTTGGGTCGTCTGGACCTTGTACCCGGTGGCCACCCAGCGGGCCTTCTTGTCGTGCAAGATCGCCTTGAGGCCGCGGTGAACTGCACAAGCGATGGTCTCACATTCGCCGGGGCCAAGTCGGGGGTCATTCTGCTGCAAGTTGCGGGCTAACTCGACTTCGTTTTCATTGAGCACCACGCGCACGATTTGTCCGCTTTCGATGGCCTCAGCGACTCGCTGGGCATCTTGTAGACCTCGCTCCTGACCAGCGATAACCGTCTCGCGGTAGACGGCCGGTGAAATACCTACTGGACCAAGCACCAGATGCAGGAAATTAAGCTGGTCCATCTTGGCAAAATAGATCAGCGGGGAAGCATCAGCGACTACGGAGAAGTTCACCAGACCCTCCTGAAAGGTGTATCATTTGCTAGTATTGTATAGCAAACGATATGTATTGTCAAATGGGATGTCGTTAAGGAGGCTGAGTTGGGGACTTGAATGATGGTGTGCCGGATCGGTTGGGCAAAGCGCGCCGACTATGATATAATATGCCGAGCGTGTGAGAGAAGCGCGAAAACAGTTCCTAATAGACCGCAGGAGATGATATGAGCAGGCAAAGTGTTCATCCACGAGTAGAGTCCCCGGCATTCCCCCTTTCGCCGCGTACTGTGTTCGCCCTGGTGGCGGTCCTTGTCTTCGCTGCGCTGGCGCTAACCGCCTGCGATCTGCTTGTCCGCGCCACGCCGACGGCGAGCATCCCCACGGCGATTCCATCCGTCCCCCCTCCGAAGCCCACGTCGCCGACTATATCGCTCACACCCGCACAGCCGGCCACCACTACCCTGATCCTGTGGACCACGGAGGACTTCGCTCCCTCGGCGGACACTCCTGGTGGGGAGATCCTCGCCCAGCAACTGGCCGCTTTCGAGACTACGCACCCCGACGTGGCCATTGACGTCGTGTTGAAAAAACCTTATGGCAAAGGCGGCATTCTCGATTTTCTGATGACTTCCAGTGCCGTCGCCCCCTCCATTCTGCCGGACATCGTGGCCATTGACACGTCGGAGCTGGAGACAGCAGCCCGTGCCGGATTGGTGCAGCCCCTCGACAACCTGGTCAGTGCGGAGGTCAAAGAGGACCTGTTCCCCTGCGCCGTTCAAGCCGGACAGTCGGGGGGGCAGCTTGCGGGGCTCCAATTCGAGGCTGATATAGAGCATCTGGTGTACAACCTGGCCAAGATTGAGACGCCGCCGCTCACCTGGACAGAGGTGCTGACCCCGGATATAACTTATATTTTCCCGGCCGGGGGGCGAGATGGGATGGTGAACGACGCTTTTCTGATCCAGTATTACGGCGCCGGCGGACAGCTTTTCAATGAGATGGGCCAGCCTGCTCTGAATCAGGAGATTCTGGCGGCAGTCCTCGGCTTCTACCGTGACGGAGCGGTGATGGGCGTCATCCCGCCCGATGCCCTGGGGTACAAATCCATCGCCGACTGCTGGCCGGTGTACCTGTCGGCGCAAGTCACGTTGTCTAACGTGGACTCGGATCGCTATCTGGCCGACCGGGACATTCTGCTCAGCACCGGTTTTGCCCCCATCCCCACCCGTGATGGAAAGCCAGTGACCATCAGCCGGGGCTGGGCCTGGGCCGTGGTGACCCAGGACCCGGAACGCCAGATTCTGGCCACTCGCTTGCTGGAATGGCTGCTCAGCCCGGCCAACAACGCCGCCTGGAATCAGGCCACAGGCCACCTGCCTACCCGCCGCTCCGCCTTCGAGCATCTGGACCAGGAGGACGAGTACGTGCCCTTTGCCTACCAGCAGATGGAGAACGCTCGCCCCTATCCCGCCGCTCTCGGCTACGAGCAGATGAGCCGTGCTCTGCAGCAAGCCGTACAGGACGTGCTTGGCGGCCAGGTGACACCGGATGCGGCCGCTGCCGCAGTGATGGACGCCATTGCACCCTGATGAGCGCCAATTACTCAGTGCAACTTGGTTCGGTGAGAACAGGGCCAGGCCCAACATGCCCTTTTGATCATCTAAGGCGTATTGCGTGTTACGTGCTGCGTGATGAGAACGTAACACGCAATACGCAACACGGCTAATTGGCAGGTAAAGGGATGTATAAACGGGAATCGTTTTCGCGCTTCTCACGCACTCGTATAAAGGAGTGATGTCCATGTCCCAAAATGAGAGTAGACGCGAGTGCATCGCCGCGATCCAGGAGGCGGCCCTGGCTGCCGTGGCTCCAGACGCCGCCGTGCGGCGGCAGTTGTGCCTGGAGGGCGATGTTCTCCGCATAGCCGGACGTTCCTACCCACTGGCCGACTACGATCGAATATTCGTCGTCGGTGGGGGAAAGGCAGGCGCACCGATGGCCGCGGCGGTCGAGGCGGTGTTAGGTGAACGCATCACGGCCGGGCTGGTGAACGTCAAACACGGTTACACCTTGCACACCGCCGATGAGCGGCAATCGCCCCCCCGCATCCAGATAATCGAGGCGGGCCACCCGGTGCCCGATGAGGCCGGGCGACAAGGGGCCGAGCGCATCGTCCAGATGCTGACCGGCCTCGGCGAACGCGACCTGGTGTTGGTGTTGATCTCCGGTGGCGGGTCGGCGTTGCTCACCCTGCCCAGCCCGGGCATCACCCTGGCCGACGTGCAGACCCTCACCGGCGCACTCCTGCGCTGCGGGGCGACCATCAACGAGATCAACGCCGTGCGCAAGCACATCTCGCAGATCAAGGGCGGCCAGCTTGCCCGCCAGGCCTACCCGGCAACCGTGGTTTCTCTCGTCCTCTCGGACGTGGTGGGCAATCCCCTGGACGTTATCGCCTCCGGCC
>JAGGZG010000177.1 GCA_021162125.1 Anaerolineae bacterium | reverse complement strand
TGATCAATGGCCTGGGCCTCGCAGAGGCTAACACATTCCAGGCATTCCGAGCAGACGGCACAGGAAAGGCAGCGAGCCGCTTCTGCCCGGGCCTGCTCTTCCGTGAGCCCCAGTTCCACTTCCTTAAAACTACTCCTCCGTTCGCTCATGGGGAGGGTAGGCATCTCCCGCCGCGCCGCTTTTTCTGTACCGGCCGGTATCTCCACTTCGATGTCCGCCGCACGGGGCCACTCAAAGATTCGCCCCGCGCGCAGGTCCATACCCCGCAGGTAGCGGTGAATGGACTCGGCGGCTCGCTGGCCCGCAGCCACGGCCTCCACTGCCGAGGCCGGCCCGGTGACTGCGTCACCGCCGGCGAAGAGCCCCTCCAGCGGCGTGGCCATAGTGTCGGGATCAGCGGTCAGGGTGCCCCACGGAGTAGCCTCCGCCTCTGCCAGTGGTGAGAGGTCCGGCTTCTGGCCGATGGAGACGATGACCGTGTCCACCTCGATGGTGAATTCGGAGCCGGGGATGGGAACAGGCCGCCGCCGCCCGCTCTCGTCCGGTTCTCCCAGTTCCATGCGAATGCACTCCATGGCGGTCACCCGGCCATCTTCACTCAGAATCCTCACGGGAGCAGCCAGGAAGTGCAGTTTGACGCCCTCCTCGGCGGCGGCGTCCACCTCGGCGGGGATGGCCGGCATCTCCACCCGCGAGCGACGATAGACGATGGTCACCTCGCTGCCCAGGCGGATGGCGCTGCGCGCCGCATCTACAGCCGCGTTGCCGCCCCCGATGACGGCCACCCGTTTCCCGAGTTCCACCTCTTGCCCCAGGTTCAGCGCGCGCAGGAAATCGGTAGAGTGGATGACGCCCGGCAGGGCTTCACCGGGGATGTTGAGCTTACGGCTGCGATGCGCACCCACGGCCAGGAAAACAGCGTCGTAGCTCTGCCGCAGGTCTTCCAGGCTGGGAGCGCCATCTCGCCCGATGGGTGTGTTGAGTTTAATCTCCACGCCGAGGGCCTTGATGTAGTCAATCTCTTTTTGGAGTACGTCCTTGGGCAGGCGATAGGCGGGGATGCCCACGGCCAGCATGCCACCAGCCACGGGCAGGGCTTCGTAAACTGTCACCCCGTACCCTTTGCGCACCAGGTCGTAGGCCGCCGAGAGCCCGGCCGGGCCTGCGCCCACGATGGCCACTTTCTCAGTTTGGGTTCGTTCCACTGGCTGAGGCGGGGGAGCCGAGGGCGCGGCGACGTCGTAGGCGAAACGCTTCAGGGCGCATATAGCCAGTGGCGAGTCCACGTCTTTACGTTTGCATTCCAGCTCGCAGGGATGGTGACAAACACGCCCCAGGGTGCCGACGAAGGCCGTGGTCTCCCGGATCAGAGCCAGGGCCTTGTTGAACTTACCCTGCCCAATGAGAGCGATATAGCCCTGGACTGGGATGTGGGCCGGGCAGGTGGACTTACAGGGCGAGGGACGCTTGTCAATGACAAAAGCGGAGGGTATGGCTTGCGCAAAGGGACGGTAAACAGCCTTGCGCTTGGCCAGTCCTTCCTCGAACTCACTATCTACTTCGACGGGGCATTCTTTGACGCACTCGCCGCAGCCGGTGCACTTATCCAGGTCTATGTAGCGGGGCTTCTTCTTGACCCGCACCTGGAAATTGCCCACGTAGCCCTCTACATTAACCACTTCGCTGTAGCTCAGCAGCTCAATGTTGGGATGCCGACCGGCATCCATCATCTTGGGCCCCAGAATTCAGGTGCTACAGTCCAGCGTGGGGAAGGTTTTGTTCAACTGGGCCATGCGCCCGCCAATGGAAGGCTCCTTCTCCACCAGATAGACCTGATACCCTGCGTTGGCGATGGTCAATGCAGCCTGGATACCGGCAATGCCTCCACCCACCACCAGTGCTCTGTCTATCACCTTCTCCGTGCGCGGGTACAAGGGCTCTTGCCACAGCACTCTGGCTACGGCGGATCTCACCAGGTGCTTGGCCTTTTCCGTGGCCTGGCTCTTATCTCTGGTGACCCACGAGACGTGCTCGCGGATGTTGGCCATGGAGAAGTAGTAGGGATTAAGCCCCGCCTCATCAAGCACTCTCTGGAAAGTCACTTCGTGCATCCGCGGAGTGCAGGAGGCGACCACCACGCGGTTAACGTTCAACTCCTGGATGTCCTGCTTAATCTGCTCTTGGCCGGGCTCGGAGCACATGTACTTATACTCACGGGCCACCACTACGTTTGGCAACCGGCTGGCGAACCCCACCACCTCGTCTACATCTACCGTGGCGGCGATGTTGATACCACATTGGCAGATGTAGACCCCGATCCTTATCTCATCGTTCATACCCTTAACCCTCCATCAAGTATCAGCACTTGAGAAAAGTCGGTGCTGCTGCCACGTCGCCTGGACGTTCACGTCCAGGCTGAGCAGGCGAAGAGTGCTGAAGCCCCCTTCGCCAATGTGGACGGCGGCTCCGAGGCCACCACGGCCTGCTTCAGCAGGCTTCTGCTGCTGAGCCTGGCGCTTCAGCGCCGGGCGGGGGGCGGATTTCTCAACTACTGAGTATACCTGGTCCTTCACTGTCGGGCGAGCTGGCTTGTAGCGGCGGCCCGCTGTGGCCGCTTTTCTAGGCGGACAGAGCCTGCCCTGAGCTTCGCCGAAGGGCCGTCCGCCGCTACGCCAGCTTATCCAGTACCGGCCGGGGGGAGGCCATGTTGCGCTCTAGCTTCAGTTTCTCCCGCGGCAAATCGAAGGCCAGCCCCAGAAGTTGAGGCAGATACAAAACAGGGATGTGCAAGTCCTCACCCATGTACCTGGATACGTCCCCCTGATAGGCCTCCAGGTTCATCTGGCACAAGGGACAGACAGTGACAATACAATCAGCGCCTTTGGCTGCCTGCAACAGACCGCCCACCAGCCTCAGAGCAACGTCTTTCTTGGTGGTCATCAGCACGCCACCACAGCACTTGACCTTCATAGCGTAGGGAAACACCTCTGCTCCCGTGGCTGCCAGCACCTCATCCATTGTGGTGGGATACTCGCTGTCGTCGCAGAGACCGTAAGGCCGTACTATCTGGCAGCCGTAGTAGGGGGCGACGCTTAACGCTGAGAGGCTCCTTTTCACCCTGGCGGCAATGGCCTCGGGGCCAAAATCGTTAGCCAAGACGTCCAGCAGATGGCGCACCCGCACCTTGCCCGTGTAGGTCAGGTGCTCAATACTCAGGGCAGCGTTTATCTTATCCAGCAGTCGTGGATCTCGCTTCACGTGCTCGCCGACTTTGCAATGATTGGTGTAGCAGGCACTACAACCGACCAGGAAATCACCGTCCCCGTCCATCCGCTCGGCCAGGGCCAGATTACGAGCTGGCAGAACGAGGGAAAGCAAGAAGCTAACTGTCTCGGCAGTGCTGGCTCCACAACAGGTCCAATCCTCTACCTCGACAACTTCTGCTCCCAGTTCCCCGAGCACAGCTTTGGTAGAAACGTCGTACTCCAAAGCGGAGCTACTCATGGAACAGCCTGGATAATAGAAATATCTCATTGCTCGGCCTCCAATTCCTCGACCTTACGGAACAGTGCATCCAGCCTTCCCGCTCCGCTTATGCCTACCAGCCGGGGAGCCATGCGAAGCCCCCCTTTGATGGTCACTTTGCCATGCATCAGCATGGCCAGACCCAGGGGTACATAGCCGATGATACTGAAAATGTTTGTGGATAGAAAGTAACGAGTCATGAACTCCAGCTCGTCCACGCGACCGTAGCGACGCACCACGTCCATGAAAGCGCGGTAGAAGTTGATGCTCTCCTTGTACGGTCCAATCCTCTCGGCAATCGCCATGCGCTTCAGAGCGCCAATGGTCTCCAGCAAAGGTATGCCCCGGGGACAGCGCACGCTACACGAGTAGCACGTGCTACAAAGCCAGAAGGTCTTGCTGTTGAGCACTTCTTCTTTGAGACCTAACTGCACCATTCGCCACATTTGTCGCGGCGTGTACTCCATAGCATAGGCACTGGCGCAAGAAGCCGTGCAGGTACCACATTGAATACACGTCCGCAACTTCTCGTCAGGCGCAAGCGCCACCAAGAACGAGCGGTCCAGCGTGGGGGCGGTCAAATCGAGAATCTCTTGAGTCATCATCGTCTCCTTAACTTATCGCTCACTGCTATGAATGGGGAGTTAAGGATAAAACCAGAGGGACATCTGGGGGGGATGGATAACAGCAATAAAAGGGCAAGTGTCTAATGGAAAACTGCGTGGATAACCAGTGAAAGGTCACGGGGCCCAAACAGATACCGAGTGTTGAGCGGATACTGTGTCCATCCATGCTTGTCCCGGCGGCCTTCATCTTCGTCAAGTTCGTCAAGGCATCCTACCGAACCTGGCGGCTGAACAATCGTTTACAGTAAATGAATATTTCTTGTCAATACAATACCGCATCACCTCATACGTCATCTTCCTGCTTCCATAAAGGAAAAACTTCTTCAAGAACAGGAGGCCCGATTGATACCCCTCCCCCTCCAGACGATGCACGTTAGCGTCTGTCACCAATAGCTCTTGCAAATTCAATTGGTCTATCCCTATGCGGTTCAGCTCTCCCAGGCATCCAATTAGCTTTTCTTTCTGCTTCGGATACGATGGTACTTCTACCACTACTTGCTCGAACATCCCCCTTGCCCGCTCGACATTCTCCAGTGTTTTCTCACTGTAGTTCGTTGCCGCCAGGTTGAATCGGACCTCTTTAATGCCGAGATCTCGAAGGACGCCAAGATGCTCATCATCGGCGAGGATGCCGTTGGTGTATACCCAGAAGTACAATCCAGGCTTCGCTTTCTGCATTTCGGAGACGCACGCTTCCAGTTCGGGGAGGTACAGCAGAGGTTCACCTCCGGTCAAGGCGATGCCTTCCAGCTCATCTTTGCGACGGTGGAACTCTTCCAGAAGGGCCTGCCGATTGTATTTTTCGTCCTCGTCAGGCGCGTCTGCATTGTAAGTGGACAAAAAACAGAAAGGGCATTTGGCATTACAGCGGAAGCCAAGCTGAAAGGACATGTATGCCATTCGTGTGCAAATCTCACAACTAGGGGTCAGGGAGCCCGTACTCACAGCTTGATGAGTGCCGTGGTAACAGAGACCAGGAATAGTAGCTTGAAGTTGCTTTATCTCTTCCATCACATCGGATTCTGTGTGATTGAACTCCATAGAGAAGATCTCCAATTGCATTCTGAGCTGAGCGCGGTTACAAGTCCACCTGTCCGCCCCCGAAACCAAATCGGGGGACGCACATGGACGTGGGTTCACATTGCTTTTCGTTTTCTACGCGACAATCTGCGCGAATCCGCGTCCGCAATTCTCGTGGACAACGCAAATGTTGGAGGGTATCAGACAAACACGCGAGGTCCTCATCCACCGGTAATGTGGACGTACATTATATCACCAGCCTCAATGATGTCAAATCTCGGTGCCCACTCGCCGCCGGCCCGAGCAGGGCAGGGTGGACAGCAGGTCTGGACCGTTCACTCACATTTCTCACCCATCACCAACCCCAACTACGCCGAGATGTTCCTCGCAAACAAGAGCATCCCAGCCGGGGTTCCTCTTCAAGCCTATCTTGCCGGACACGCTAACGAGAATAATCAACCGCATGTAACTGCTCAGGCTACTTCTGTTAGCGATTGAAATCGCCTCTAGAGGGCTTGCAGCCGAGCGTCCACCTGCGTGGACGCGCCTGTCCACGCAGGTGGACAGCCAGCTTTAGCTCCTCAGGCGCGGT
>JAGGZG010000183.1 GCA_021162125.1 Anaerolineae bacterium | reverse complement strand
GGTCGAATGATGAGGCCCACTAGACTGCTGAGCATCAACGCCACCGACGTCCACCATCCCCGCGCCTTGCGGGGACCTTTGGCCGCCCGGATCAGCCGTCCCTGCTCGGCCTCGCGCAGCGCGTCTCGGCGCTGATAGTCGGCAACCATCGCCAAGAGCCACCAGTTGTCCATCTTTCACCCCCTTGCGCCAACGGCGCGCAATGTTTTCAACAACCGTTCCGGCGGGTCTCCCTTGCTGACGAAGGCATCAACCCCAGCGGCCAGTGCCGCCCGGCGTGCCTCCGGCCGCCCGCTGAGAGCGATCACCATCAGTCGTGGGCAGAACTCGCGCAAGGTGGGCAGCAGGCCATCTGCTTCCAGGCCGGGCAACTCCCAGTCGAGTAATACCAGGTCGGGGCAAGCCGCCTTCACCCAGTCCAACAGCCCCGTGACGTCAACTACCTCTCCCAGGATGTGGACATCCGGCTGCTGCTCCAACAGCAGCCGCAACGCCGAACGTACTTTCGATTGATCATCAGCCAATAAAATTCGCATTCCCTCTACCTCATCTGTGGATTTCATCGCTCACAGTGTAACACGCAAAACTCCCCGGCGCATCGGCCAACCGGGGAGTTTTGAACCTGGTCAGGTGGGGAGTCTTTTACCTGGTCAGGTGACCAGGTGGTGTTGCAGCGCCAGCGCTACCGCCTCGGTGCGGCCGCTCACGCCCAGTTTGGAGAGGACGTTGCTGACGTGGAATTTGACTGTGGAGGGGCTGACCACCAACCGCTCAGCGATCTCCGGGTTGCTCAGCCCCTCCACCATCAGGGCCAGCACCTCCCGCTCCCGCTCTGTCAGATCGAAGCCCGGTGCGGGCGGCTGCCTGGCGGCCTGGATCAGCACCTGGGCGGCTTCTGGAGCCAGGGTGGGCTTCCCGGCGTGGGCCTTCCGAATGGCGTTGGCCAGTTCCTCGGCGGAAACGTTCTTCAGCAGGTAGCCAATTGCGCCGGCCTCCAGCGCTCCCTCCACCAGTTCCTTCTCCTTGAAGCTGGTCAGGGCGATGACCTGGATCTGTGAGCAGTGCTCGCGGATGAGGCGGGTGGCGGTGGCCCCATCCATCCCCGGCATCACCAGGTCCATCAGCACCACGTCAGGCTGGAATCGTTCGCACAGGCGCACGGCCTCCTCGCCGCTGGCAGCTTCCCCGACCAACTCCAGGTCGTCGTAAGCCAGCAGGAAAGCGCCCAGGCCACTGCGCACCACGGCGTGGTCGTCAACGAGCAACACACGAATGGGGTTTGACTCGGTCATGGCTCTCCTTTTGCGCTTGAAACTGCTTTCAGACCGTGAAACGTGATGCGCAAGCGTAATGAATAAGCAAGCCACTGCCGCATTCACGTTTCACGTTTCGGGCTTGGCCAAGCAACCACGACTTGTGTACCTTGACCTACTTGGCTTTTGATTCTCAGTGCAGCACCAATGGCTTCGGCCCGCTCGCGCATGATGCCCAGCCCCAGGCTTTCCGGCGGGACGCCCTGCGGGTCAAAGCCGCGCCCGTCGTCGCTGATGCGCAGTTCGACCCCTCCCCCTTCCCTGGTAGGGGAGGGGTGAGGGGAGAGGCAGCGCAGGCTCACCGTCGCCTGGCTGGCCGCGGCGTGTTTGGCCACGTTGTTCAGCGCCTCCTGGGCGATGCGGTACAGGGCGACTTTTACCTCGGGCGGCAGGGCGCACTCGCCCTCCACCCCCACGCTGACCGGCACCCGCGCCCGGCCGGTGATGGATTCGGCCAATTGGCGCAACAGTTCGCTCAAATTCGCTTCGGCCAGGGCAGAGGGGCGCAGCTCCAGAAGCAGGGTGCGCATCTCGGCCAGTGCACCACGGGTCAACTGGCGCAACTCTTCCAGACGCCGCCGTCCCTCGTCGGGGTTGCGCTCCCACAGGCGAGGCAGTACTTCCGCGATGAGGCTGGCCGAAAAGAGGGTCTGGGTGACGGCGTCGTGCAGGTCGCGAGCCAGGCGCTGGCGTTCCTTCACTCTGGCCAATTCCTGCGCCTGTTCGTACAGCCGGGCGTTCTCGATGGCCATAGCCGCCTGACCGGCGAAGATGCTGCTGATGCGCACATCCTCCTGGGTGAACCCTCCTGGCTTGCTCACCATATCGAGGGCACCGATGATGCTTCCTTTCACGCGCAGAGGAACTGCCAGCAGTGCCGTGGGCTGTTCCCCGCCTCCACCGAATCCCTGTGCCAGTTCGGCTGGATCGTTGCTCACGATGGGCTTGCCCTCGCGCACCACCCTGCCGGTGAGCGAGCCCTCGATGGGCATACGGTCAAAGTCCGGCGACGCCGTCCCGCTGCTATGGGCAACCCGCAGCCAGCCACCCCGCTCTTTATCCAGCAGGAAAACCGTACTCCCCAGCGCGCCCGTCAGTTCCTGCGCCTCGGTGCACACGATGTCCAGCACCTCTCCCAGGGCAAGTTTCTGAAGCAACGCAGTCGTCACCCGCGTCAGGCTCTGGCTCTCGGCCAGCCGGCGGCGGGTCTCCTCGAAGAGCTTGGCGTTCTCAATAGCCAGGGCGGCCTGGCTGGCGAAGGCCATAGCCAACTCCGCCTGTCGTGATGAGTAGTAGTCCGGCTCACCGTGGTCGAGGGTCAACATGCCGATCACCCGCTCCCTGATCATGAGCGGAATCCCCATCCAGGAGCGGATGTAGCCGAAGGTAGTCTCCAGTTCCTCGCCAGCCGTCTGCTGAAAAGCACGTGCCAGGGGAGCATCGTCCCGCACGTCGGGGATGATAACCGGCTCCCGACGGCGGATCACCTCTCGGTTGACCGGCGCCCTCTCCAGAGGAAAGCGCAGCCGTAGCGTGTCCTCTTGAGGAATGGGCCCCCGGCAGGCCAAAACCGCCAGGCTCTCGTCCTCCAGTATCAAGATGGAGGCTCCGCTGTAGTCCACCACAGCTTTGAGCTGATCGAGGATCAGGCCCAGCAGCGGCTCCAGTTCCAGAGTGGAGGCCACGTTGTGGGAGACCTCCAGCAGCGTGGAGAGTTCGCGCGTGCGCTCCTCGACGCACCGCTCCAGAATTTGACTGGCCTGCACTCTCTCGGTCACATCCCGCACGACTGCCAGGAGATGGGGCCGGCCCTTGTAACTGAAAGAAGCCCCGCGCACCTCGATGTGGATTGGGCTGCCGTCTTTTCGGAGATCAACCGACTGGGCACTGAACCGGCCACCAGCCTTTACCTGTCTCTTGAAGTCCTCAAAGATGTGATAGTGATCTGAGCGGGCGATGTCCTTTCCGGATAATCCAATCAGTTCCTCATAAGAGTAGCCGTACATCTTGCACGCAGCGGGGTTGGCCTCGACGATCGTGCCATCAAAATCAAATATGAGAACGGCGTCAGAGGTGGACTCAAAGATGCTTCTGAATTGCACTTCTCTTTCTCTAAGTTCTTCCTCCGCCCGCTTCTGCTCGGTGATGTCAACGATCAGGCCGTTAAAGTGCGTCAGGTTGCCCTCGGCGTCAAAGACGGGGGTGGATGCGGTGTGCACCCAAATCCACTGTTCCTTCTGAGGATGATAGACCCGCACTTGCTGACTGTACGGCTCGCCCCTCTCCCAGGCCCGCCGGTTGGCCTCTACCGCCCTTGTCAAATCTTCTGGATGGATGTTTTCAAACCAGGATTCGAAATGGTAGGGATCTGATATGCCGGTGATCTCCCTGATGGAGGGGCTGACCATTACGACTTTGCCCGCATAAGGGTTAGAGGGGTCTACGGCGACTCGATAAACGGCGAAATTCGCGGCGTGCTCCAAGAGCGAACGGAGATTGGCCTCGCTTTCTCGGAGAGCCTCTTCTGCCCGCTTGCGCTCGGTGACGTCTCTCAGGGATACGTGCAGGATTTGCCGGTCATGCAGCGGGATCGCCGTCAGCAACACCTCCGCCGAAAAGTCCTCGCCGTCCATGCGGCGGTGCACCCACTCGAATCGCAGACTGCCTTCTCTGTGCGCCCGATCAATCAGCTCTCGCGCCTTCTCAACAGAGAGACGCCCGTCGGGTTGCCTTTCGGGAGAGATGTCATACGGGCGAAGGCTCAGCAACTCCTCCTTACTGGCGCAGCCCATCATCTCCACCGCTGCCTGGTTGCAATCAATGAACACGTCTCCGTCCAGCAGGAGCATGGCGTCGGGCGACTTTTCGAACAACAGCCGGAACTTGGCTTCGCTCTCCCGCAGTGCCTCCACCATCCGCTGGCGCTCCGTGACGCCAATGGTCACATGCACGATGCCCACCACCTTCCCATTGTCAAGGAGACGCCGCCGTTGGCCCCGGCTCGTTGTAGCACGGCGTCGGTCAGCCACTGACCAACGAGGGCCTCCATCTGGCGGCGCAGCCCCCAGAAGCCGGCCTCAATGTCCAGCAGCGCCATGCGCGCGCCACCGAAGTAGAGCACACCGGGGCGCTGTTCGGCGGTAGAGAGGAAGTCACGATATGTCAGAGGCATTCGTAAACCCCCTGTTTGCGTACCCTGATGCCTTTCACCGGTCAACTTGGGCCCCTATTCTATCGCAATTCTACCACCATCTACCCATTCTGGCAATGGTGTCGCAAGAAACAATGGCACACTCAATGCTATTTCACGTAACCAACCTTGACTTTTGGCAAGCGGGTGGTTCTGGAGATTACCCATAAGTCGTTTTGTCAAGTAATTGGATGGCCTGATGATGGACGGTAGTCCCTCTCTTGAGGATTGTTGCTACGCCGGTGATGACTTGAGTCTAACTTGAAATATGAAAGCCCACCTGCCCCTGAAGCTCAGCCTGGGGGTTCAGCCCCAGGCGACCCGGCGACGGTTCAGCAACTTCTCAGGCGGAGAGCCGAAGCGAGTATCCTGAGCGGAGCGTAACGAAGTCGAAGGACGCTCGCGGAGGCGCTCTTCGACTACACTTCGTTCCGCTCAGAGTGCCTCCGCTCGCTTGTACCTAAAAGTGTCCGGTAGTGAGATCTCCAGGGTGGTTCGTCCCAATACTACAAATGAGGTAGTGGATGAGGCTACTGACTCCACCCAAAAGTCAAGACCTGTTTTGCGAAAGGGCATTATAATGTTGGTCTACGGATATGCGCGGATTGACTGGTGGCGTTTTGCGTTAGTCTCTCTGGCAGTATTGTTGCTGCTTGGGACAGGGTTGCTACTGGGGATATAGGATTGACCTGCGTGCCTTTTGCTCAGCGCCGCCAGGGTGAGGATGAAGTCGTGCTCGTCGGCAGACCCAGGTCTGGAAGAATCACCCGCGTGCTGGTGGAAGACCGAGCACGGGCATTGATCAATTCGTGGATGGCGCGGGCTACGTCCAGCGCAGCCTGGGGATGGCTCAAGGATCGAGCACGGGCCGACATCTGGGTGAGCAACCCGGCATCGCGTTCCAACCACCGTCGCACAGTCGCAGCAATGGTAGAAGGTCGCTTAGCCAGAACCCCGACACCCTTCTCCACCACCCAGCGCACGTTACCTTCTTCCTGGCCGGGGATGAAACTGCTGATGATGAGGGGCAATCCCATGATCAGCGCCTCGGCGATGGTGCCCGGCCCGGCCTTGGTGATGATGAGGTCGCAAGCGCCCATCACCTCCGGCATGTTGGTGACGAAGCCAAAAACGCGGGTGGGAATCTCCCACGACACGGCCTCCAACTTGCGTCGCAGGCCCTCGTTTCGCCCGGCGACGATGCACAACTGAGCAGGTGGGCGTGCCCTGGCAACGGCGCGAGCGATGCTGAACATCGGCCCCATCCCTTCGCCCCCGCCCACCAGAAGCACGGCCGGGCGATCCGCCTCCAATCCCAATCTGCTGCGCAGCGTGAGCTTATCGTGCACCCCGCGAGTAAACTTCAAACTGACGGGCATACCAGTCACCCGAATGCGCCCGGCTGGAATCCCGGCGCGCAAAGCCAGCCGGCGCGCTTCCTCCGTCGCCACCAGGCACAGGTCCACCTGAGAGTAGAGCCAGACCGGGTGGACACTGACCGGATCGGTGACCACGCTGATGAAAGGTGCCCGCCAGCCCAGTTTGCGGGCCATGCGCAGAGGAATGTGCTGAAACACCGGGTGCACGGAGAGGATGGCGTCTGGTTCTGGACGCTGAAAGAGGCCCCTCACCCGACTCCATACGTAGGGGTAGGCCAGGGTGAGCAGGAGATTAGTCCGCCGCCGGCCAGCCGTGGACTTCCACATCCACTTCCACAGGTGAACGCCCTCGTTGACAAAGGGCCGGTACCAATACACCATGCGGTTGAAGGGGAACGGCGAGTAGTTAAGCAGAGCGTCCACTATCTCGACCCGATAGGTATCCGGGTAAAGGCGTTGCAGCGCCTCGATTATGGCCTGGGCTGCGCTGCGGTGACCGCCCCCGGTATCCGACGACAGGCACAAGATATTTCTGGTCATAAACACGGGCCACCTCTACCGATGAATGTTAAGAAAACAATTCGGGCATCGTCGCCTCAAACCGCCGAGGCGAACTCACCGCAGAGACGCCGAGGACGCTGAGGAAGAAAAACTGATCCAAGTCTAAGAGGAGGCGCAGAGGTGAGGCGGGCTGCTTCGATGGCGAGAGTGGAGGGGGTAACCAACGAGGGACCCGAGCGCTCATTCCTGATCACCGGCACGGCTGACGAAGGTCTTCACCCGCTTCTCGAACTGGCGACGAGGCAACAGCACTCGCCGGCCGCAGGTGAGACACTTGATGCCAATATCAGCGCCCAGGCGCACGACTTCCCAGGTATAACCCCCGCAGGGATGGGGTTTGCGCAGGCGCACCACGTCGCCCAGGTGCACGTCCAGCGGCATCTCCCACCTCCTAAACGGAGACAATTATAGCACATCTGGCCAATTATGGCTAACGAAGGTCTCTGGAAGCAGGCAGGCCGTGTAGACTCTCCGCTCGAACCACGGCTCTTACCACCGCCTGAGCCAACACCTCAGCGGCGATGGCTCCTACCACACTGGGATCGGCCCCGCCGCCCTTCTTGGGCGGTTTGCCCGTGGCCAGGGCGAAGACGGTATCGCCATCAAACATGGTGTGCACCGGGCGGATGGTGCGTGCCAGGCCGTCGTGGGCCATCTGGGCGACCTTGTTTGCCCCCTCTTTCGTTAGATAGGCGTTGGTAGCGACAACGGCCAGGGTGGTGTGGGCCAGGCCGAGAATCGTTTGTCCCAGGTCGCCCTGCATCCGCTTCACGGTGTTTAGAAAGCCGCCGACCACCGGCTTGCGGGTGCCGGCCAGAATCTCTCCCGTCTGCGGGTCCACCACGTCACCGAAAGCGTTGACGGCCACGATGGCCCCCACCACGATGCCCTTGCCAATCTTTTGACTGGCCGTGCCCAGGCCGCTCTTCGTGGCGAACTTAGGTCCCAGCAGCTTGCCCACCGTGGCTCCGGTGCCGGCCCCCACGCAGCCTTCGGCCACCGGGCCATCATTGGCCACCTGGCAGGCCTCGTAGCCGGCCTCGGCGCCGGGGCGCACGTCAGCGCGGCCAATGGTCAGATCGAAAAGTACGGCGGCGGGCACGATGGGCACCACCCCTACCCCCACGTCGAAACCGACGCCCTTCTCTTCCAGGTAGCGCATGACCCCTGTGGCCGCGTCCAGGCCGTAGGCACTGCCGCCGGTGAGCAAGACGGCGTGCACCTCCTGCACCAGGCGCAGCGGGTGCAACAGGTCCGTCTCGCGGGTGCCCGGCGCTGAGCCGCGCACGTCCACCCCACCGACCGCCCCCCCCTCGCAAAGTACCACTGTGCAACCCGTAGCCGCTTCTTTGTCCGTGTAATGTCCCACCTTGATTCCCTGGACATCGGTAATGGCGTTGTGCATCATCTCCCTCCTGAGCTGTTCCCCAATGCTCCCGCGCACCAAGTCCGCAATTGGCAACATTATACCATCAGGTGCAAGGCGAAGTCAATAAGCACATAGATTCCTTGAGGAGGCCAATGCCTTACAAATGGGTCAAGTTTTATCACCACGGAGACACTGAGAGCACAGAGAAAAGCCAAAAAACTCCGTGTCCTCTGTGTCTCCGTGGTTGCATGCATCGGGTTGAGGCGAAGCTTGGCTAGACGGTTACCTACAGACTTCTCATCGCTTCTCGGTGCCAGTGAGCAGCTCTGCCCCATCTCTAACAAAACTCTAACGTTCCTCTATCGCTATTCTAATACTTTCCTTTTACAATGTAAACGCAATCCTGAGGGGGAAGGGGTGAGCACCAACGTGCAGACCAGAAAACTCTTTTGCGCAAACTGTGGCATAGAGATCCGCTGGCAGCCAACCATCGTGGATGGGAAGGTGTATTGTTGCCTGGGTTGCAGTCAGGGTGGCCCCTGCACGTGTGACTACTCCAATCTGCCTCAACCCAATGATGCAACCGCTATCACCCCCTTCCGTCACCCAAAAGGGCAGACCCCTCAGGTTCACCGGGAGTAACAGCCTTGCGAAGGTCTGAAATCTTCGCAAGAGTACAATAGAGGAATTTTATGGAGGTATTGAAATGAGTAAGATTGTAGGCATTGACTTAGGGACGACGAACTCTGTGATCGCCGTCATGGAGGGCGGCGATGTGACCGTAATCCCCACCGCCGAGGGCTCGAACTTGTGTCCGTCGGTAGTGGCTTTCACCAAGTCGGGCGAGCGTCTGGTGGGACAGGCAGCCAAGCGCCAGGCGGTGACCAACTCGGAGAACACTGTGTTCTCCATCAAGCGCTTTATGGGCCGTCGCTACGATGAAGTCGAGGCCGAGCGCAAGATGGTGCCCTTCAAAGTAGTGCGCGGCCCCGCCGGTGACGCACGGGTGCGTATTCCTGCCACGGGGAAGGAATACACCCCCCAGGAGATCTCGGCCATGATTTTGCAGAAGCTTAAGCGCGATGCCGAGGCATACCTGGGCGAGCCGGTGACCAAAGCGGTCATCACCGTACCGGCCTACTTCAACGACTCCCAGCGCCAGGCGACCAAAGACGCCGGACAGATCGCCGGACTGGAGGTGCTGCGCATCATCAACGAGCCCACGGCTGCATCGCTGGCCTATGGGCTGGACAAGAAAAGCTTGGAGACCATTCTAGTCTTCGACCTGGGCGGCGGTACGTTCGACGTCTCGGTGCTGGAGGTTGGCGACGGTGTAGTGGAGGTCAAAGCCACCAGCGGTGATACGCACCTGGGCGGCGACGACTGGGATCAGCGCATCATAGACTACATTGCCGATGAGTTCAAGAAGGACCAGGGGATTGACCTGCGGCAGGACCGCATGGCCTTGCAACGTCTGAAAGAAGCAGCAGAGAAGGCCAAGATCGAGCTTTCCAGCGTGATGGAGACGGAGATCAACCTGCCGTTTATCACGGCGGACGCATCCGGCCCCAAGCACCTTCAGATGAAGTTGACGCGGGCCAAGCTGGAGCAGCTCACCGAGGACCTGGTGGAGCGTTGTGTGGGGCCTTTCAAGCAGGCTCTGGCCGACGCCAAACTCAGCGCCAGCGACATTGACGAGGTGGTGCTGGTGGGTGGCGCGACGCGCATGCCCATGATTCAGGAGTTGGTGCGCAAGCTCACCGGCGGCAAAGAGCCGCACAAGGGCGTCAACCCGGACGAGGTGGTAGCTGTCGGGGCGGCCATCCAGGCCGGCGTGCTGGCCGGGGACGTTAAGGACGTGCTTTTGCTGGACGTGACCCCACTGACCCTGGGCGTGGAGACGCTGGGCGGGGTGATGACCCCGATCATCGAGCGCAACACCACCATCCCTGTGCGCAAGAGCCAGATTTTCTCCACGGCGGAGGATGGTCAGACGGCAGTGGACATCCACGTGCTCCAGGGTGAGCGTCCAATGGCCGCCGATAACATGACTCTGGGCCGCTTCCGGCTGGAGGGTATCCCACCCGCGCCGAGGGGTGTCCCGCAGATCGAGGTATCCTTCGACATTGACGCCAACGGCATTCTGAACGTCTCGGCTCAGGACAAGGCTACCGGCCGCCAGCAGCAGATCACCATCACCGCGTCCACTAACCTGAGCAAGGCCGATGTGGAGCGCATGGTGCGCGAGGCCGAACAGCACGCAGAGGAGGACCGGCGTCGGCGCGAACTCGTCGAGACCCGCAACCAGGCCGATAACCTGGCCTATCAGATAGAGAAGACCTTACGTGACCTGGGCGATAAGGTGAGCGCCAGCGACCGCCAGGCCGTGGAGGAAAAGATCCAGGCCGTGCGCGAAGCGATCAAAGGCGACGATGTGGAGCGTATTCGCCGGGCGATGGCGGATTTACAGCAGGCCAGCTACCGGCTCTCGGAGCAGGCCTACGGTCCGAGCTCTGGGCCAAGCGGCAACAGTGGGGACGGTCATGGTACCACGACACAATCCACGCCGGAGGGCGAGGACGTGGTCGAGGGCGAGTTCTACGCCGCGTAACCGCTTGTGATAAACACGATGAATGCACAGGCCGAGGCAGTTGTCTCGGCCTGTTTATTTTGAGCTTTGCCTGGCACTGTGGTATAATCAGACTGGGCGTTGGATCTTGATAATGGACGGACGCCGGGTAATCCTGTTCAGTCCTGTGGGCACGTGTGCCGCGCGAGGTTGATGATGGTCAGGCGAATTTTGCTGTTACTCGTGGTCCTTACGCTGATAGCCGGCGGGCTGTCCTCGTGCCAGGACAACAGCACCCCGTCCCCTCCCCCGACACCGACGCCCGTGCCGGGGCGGGCCGAGGAAGTAGCGGAGGCATTCCTGGCGGCGTGGGAGCGAAACGACTACGGGCTAATGTACAGCCTGTTAACCCCCACATCCCAGGGCACCGTCACGCAGGATAGTTTTGCGCACACCTATCAGGCGATTGCCGCCGAGGCGACGATCACTCGCGTACAGGCTCAACTGCGCGCCGCGCTGCAAGAGGGGAAGCAGGCACAGGTGGCCTACGCCGTCACGATGGACACCGCCTTGCTCGGCCCACTGGACGTGGAAAACGAGATGACGCTGCGCTACGAGGACGGACGCTGGGGGGTGGTCTGGTCGCCGCAGCTCATCTTCCGCGAGTTGACCGCGGGCAACCTGGTGCACTTCACTCCCCGCGCGCCGTCACGGGCGAACATCTACGACCGCAACGGGTTGGGACTGGCGGTAGAGGGTACCATGGTCACCGTGGGTGTAGTGCCGGGCCAGATCGAGGACGAGGGCACTCTCCTGGCCGAGTTGAGCCGCGTGCTGGGTCTGGACAAGGCAGCGATTCAGGCCAAATACGCTGACGCTCGTCCCGATTGGTTCGTGCCCATCGCCGACATCTCGGTAGAGCAGAGTCAGGCCCACTACGCCACGCTGAGCGCTATCCCGGGCGTGGCCTTTCGTGAGAAGACTGTGCGCGCCTACAACGGCATCGCTCCCCACGTCGTCGGCTACCTGGGGGCCATTCCCGCCGAGGAGCTATCCAAGTGGCAGGAGCTGGGATACTCCGGCGACGAGCTAATAGGCCGCTCCGGTTTGGAGCGGTGGGGCGAGCCCTACCTGGCCGGAGGGCGCGGCGGGACTTTGAGCGTAGTCACGCCACAGGGCGACGTGATCGCCGTGCTCAAGGACCGGCCGGCGGTGGCCAGCCGCAGCGTGTATAGCACGCTGGACCGCGAGCTCCAACGGAAGGTGGAGGAGCTGCTGGGGCAACGGCCCGGAGCGGTGGTGGTGATGGACCCGCGCAACGGGCAGATACTGGCCATGGCCAGCTACCCGCGCTTTGATCCCAACCTGTTCGTGGGCGGCATCAGCGAGGAGAGATGGCAGGCGTTGATCAACGATCCCGGCCGTCCACTGCTCAACCGGGCGACACAGGGCACCTACCCGCCGGGCTCGGTGTTCAAAATCGTGACCCTGGCCGCCGCGATGGAGGGCCTGGGGCTCACCCGCCAGTTCACCTTCAACTGCACTGGCTGGTGGACGGGCCTGGGCCCCGAGTGGGGCAAGCCCTGCTGGCTGAGGAGTGGTCACGGCGTCATTGACCTGGTGACTGCGCTCACTGCCTCATGCGACTATTCCTTCTACGAGATGGGATTGCTGCTGGATGGGATGGACCCGCTTCTGCTGCCGGATTACGCGCGGGCCTTCGGTCTGGGCGCACCGACCGGCCTGGACGGCTTCGACGAATCCCCCGGCCTGGTGCCAGATAATGACTGGAAGCTCCAGACCCTGGGCGAGGGTTGGGCACCCGGAGACTCGGTGAACCTGGCCATCGGGCAGGGGTACCTGCTGGTCACGCCGTTACAGGTGGCGAGGATGATGGCCGCCGTGGCCAACGGGGGCACACTCTATCGCCCGCAACTGGCGCTCAAAGTGGCCGCCGGCCCCGATTCACCCGAACTTATCGTCGAGCCGGAAGCGATGGGCCAGCTTCCCATCTCCGAGGACACGTTGGCCGCCATCCAGGAGGGCCTGGCCGGGGTCACCACCAGCCGGCGAGGCACGGCCACGCACGTTTTCGCCGGCTTCCCCATTCCCGTGGCAGGCAAGACGGGAACCGCGCAGGTGGCCGAATTGGAATCGGAGCAACAGGGCACCGAACCGCACTCCTGGTTCGCCGCCTACGCCCCGGTGAACGATCCGCAGGTCGTGGTGGTGGCCATCGTCGAGCACGCCGGTGAGGGGTCGCGGACGGCCGCGCCGCTGGTGCGGCAGGTATTGGCCGCGTATTTCGGGATCGAGGACACTCCTCCCACCGTGCAGGGCCAGGGCGATTGACGGAGATTGAAGAAACCCGGTTTCTCTCTACTCCACGAACAGGGGCACAAACTGGAACTGGTTCACATCCACCAGGCCCTGGTCCGTGAGCTTCAACTCGGGAATGACGGGCAGCGCCAGGAAGCTGAGAGTCATGAATGGATCAGGGTAAGACGAGCCCATGTCCCGCGTGGCAGTCAGCAGGTCATCCATCTGACTGCGCACTACCTCGATGGCCTGGTCGGACATCAGCCCGGCGATGGGCAGGGGAAGACGGGCTTTCACCTGCCCGTGATCCACGGCCACCAGCCCCCCACGCATGGTCTCGATCTCCTGGGCAGCGGTCAGCATGTCCCAGTCATTGGTGCCGACGACGATGATGTTGTGCGAGTCGTGGGCCACCGACGAGGCCAATGCTCCCCGTTTGAGACCGAAGCCCTGCACGAAACCCACCCCACACCGCCCGGAGGCCAGGTGGCGCTCGATGACGGCAATTTTCAGCAGGTCGCGGTCCACATCGGCCACGGCCAGGCCATTGTCCACCGTAGCCTCCTCCACCCGCTGGCGGGTGATGATCTGGTCCGGGACGAGCTCGATCACCCGTAGTCGCGTGCCGTCGGCGGGCACCTCGAGATTAACGCCCTCCCAGTTAACGTTAACCGAGCTACGGATGGGGACGTGGCGCGGCGGAGCCACGGTGGGCAGCAGATGCCCATTCTCAGCGACCAACTGCCCGCCACGGAACACCTTCTCGATGCGAAAGTCCTCGAAGTTGTCGAAGACTACCAGGTCGGCACGGCGACCAGGAACAATGGCTCCTTTGTCGTTCAGGCCGTAGTATTCGGCGGGGTTGATGGTAGCCATCTGGATAGCAGTCACTGGGTCCAATCCCGCGTGGATGGCCATGCGCACCAGATGATCAATGTGTCCCTCGTCCAACAGGTCGGATGGATGGCGGTCGTCGGTGACGAACATGCAGTGCCGCGAGTTGGCCGGCGTGACCAGCGGGAGTAAGTCCAGCAGGTTATGGGCGGTGGATGCCTCGCGAAGCATGATGTACATGCCCATGCGCAGCTTCTCGCGAGCCTCTTCCAACGTAGTACACTCGTGATCAGAGCTCACGCCGGCGGCGATGTAGGCGGCCAAATCACGTCCGCTGAGGCCGGGGGCGTGCCCATCAATGCGCTTGCCGTGCCGCTGGGCCACTTTCAGCTTGTCCAGCACGTCCAGGTCGCAATATAGCACGCCAGGGTAGTTCATCATCTCGGCCAAACCCACCACCCACTTTTCGGTAAAGTAGGGAAAAAGGTCGAAGGCCCGCAAGCGCGAGCCAGAGGTCTCCATCTCCGTGGAAGGTACGCAGGACGAGAGAGTGAAGTACACACTCATTGGGTTATATTTACTGGATTCCAGCATGTAACGGATGCCATCCAGACCGAGGACGTTGGCAATCTCGTGGGGATCGGCCACCACCGAGGTCGTGCCCCGGGGCAACACGGCGCGGGTGAACTGAGGGATGCTCACCATCGAGCTCTCGATGTGCACATGGGCATCTATGAAGCCGGGGCACAGGTAGTGTCCCGCCAGGTCTATCTCCTGTTCGGCCGGATACTCACCGAGGCCAACGATCCGGCTATGGGCGATAGCCACGTGGCCTTCGTGGATCTCGCCGGAGAAGACGTTGACGATCCTGGCATTCCTCAGCAGGATGTCTGCCGTCACCTCTCCGCGCGCTACCCGAATCATCTCTGATAGGTCCATTGGTAACCTCCTCTTGGCTCCTTTGCCAAAACCCCGATGGTCTCAGACCATCGGGGCCTTCCAAACTTTGGGTCATTATAGCACGGCTGACTGAGTTTGGTAACTGTAAATGCGCTGCACTTTTCAGAGGCTCACGTGCACTCTGTCAGCCTGATTCTTTCATGCCATCAGGGTAGCGGCGAGCCAGGTCAACGTAAGTATCCTTGAAAATCGTCCACTGTGCCTTGTACTCGTCCGTTACCTGACCGATGATCTTAGCCGGCACTCCGACGGCGATGTTCTCCGCCGGGATATCCTGGCGCTGGCGGACTACTGCACCCTCGCCCACCACCGCCCATTCCCCGACCACGGCCCAATCGCTAACCACCGCCCCCATGCCCACGATGGCGTAATCGTGAATCGTGGCGTTGTGGATCACCGCGCCGTGACCGATGGTCACGTGATTGCCGATGTGAGTGTACTCGCCGGGGCGGGCGTGAATCACGCAGTTATCCTCCACGCTGGTGCCGTCGCCAATGATGATCTCCCCGTAATCGCCTCGTAGCCGGGCTCCCGGCCCAATCCAACACCCCGCGCCCAGGGTGACCTGGCCCAGCACCGTGGCCGAAGGGTGGATGTAAGTGCCCTTGCCAATGCGCGGCACCCGGTCCTCGAATTCGTAAACCGCCATGCTGCCTCCTGTTGCGCAATGATGTACCGGCATCTCTCGACCCAGGTTGAGAGCGCCGAACTCCGTTAAAGCGCGGACATTATAAAACAGGGCCAGGGATTTGTCAAGGTTTGATGGAACCGCGCACTGCACAGGCAGGAGTTGTCAGGTTTCCTGCACAGCGATCTTTGCCTGAAGCTGTGCTGCGGCCTCTTCCATACCGATTCCCTGTTGCAAGGCCACCTCTCTAGCCAGCATCTCCAACGCCCGCTTCAGCAATTTATCGTCAGACCTGCTCGCTCTTTTTTGGCGATGACGCCAAGCGAGATCGCGAATCACTTCTGCCGTCCTGAGAGTCTCTCTGGAACTAAGTCGCTCGGTAATAAGGGCTGTTCGCTCTTTGACATCAGTCGGCAGTTCACGAGGTTTGCTGGAGAGTACCTTCATCGCCCGGCGGAGTTCCTGCCCACTTGCCAGTGGTCGCAGGCGTTTCGACACCCGATCCTCCGGAACCATGAGTTGCGAGTCCTTGCCTGCGTCCGTCAGTGCGATTACGTAGTACCTCCTGGTCTGGCTATCCAGCATCTGCTCTTCAATGGCAGTGATGACACCTGCACCGTAAGAGTGATGTACGACTTTCTGCCCTGTTTTGAACATCTTGCCTCCTCCTTGTCCTAGCGGCGACCTTCGCGATCTACCCCATGCCATAATCAGTAGTTGAGAAATCCGCCCCCCGCCCGGCGCAGAAGCGCCAGGCACAGCTTGCTGAAGCCTGCTGAAGCAGGCTGTGGTGGCCTCGGAGCCGCCGTCCACATTGGCGAAGGATGCTTCAGCACCCTTCGCCTGCTCAGCCTGGACGTGAACGTCCAGGCGACGCGGCAGCAGCACCGACTTTTCTCAAGTACTGATAACTATCTCGTTT
>JAGGZG010000138.1 GCA_021162125.1 Anaerolineae bacterium | reverse complement strand
TCCCCCCCTCAGTCCCCCCCGCGAGCGGGGGGGACTGAGGGGGGGACGGGTGGCGAACCGCGGATGCTTTGTAAAAAGTGCAAAATTACTGCTATACAAAGGGTTGTCCATTGTGTGTGATTATGATATAATTGACAAAGAAATGTTCATGTATCCCCTGTAGTATCCACGAGGAGGGGGCAATGCCGACAAAGGAAACGATGACCCTGCGCAACAAGATCATCGGCGTTCTGTTACGGGATGCCCGCTTGCGCGCAGGGAAGACTCTCAAAGATTGCGCTGAGGTGCTCGATTGCTCGCCGAGCACTATCACCCAGTTCGAACTTGGTCGCAAGCCCCTCTCCCTGCCCCAACTGGAAGTGCTGGCCTACTTCCTGGACGTGCCGCTCTCTTACTTCTTTAACGGGGAGGGCCTACCTCCGGAGGAAGATCAGCCCCCACCGCCTTTTGCCGACATCATGGCCGCACGGCGGCGGATTATCGGCGTGCTTTTGCGCCAGGGCCGATTGGAGGCCGGTCGTTCTCAGAAAGAATGCGCCAAGCTGCTGGGTTGTTCCACCAACCGCATCTCTCAGTATGAACTCGGCCAGCGCGATGTGCCCATCCCGGAACTGGAGGCTTTGGCCGATTTTCTGTCTATTCCCATCGAGCGTTTCTTCGACGAGACAGCTACCACCCTGGCTCGCCACTGGCAGGCCAAGCGGGAGGTAGAGCGGTTTATGCAGCTTCCGCCCGAGCTGCGCCAATTCGTCACCGAGCCGAATAGCATCCTCTACTTGCAGGTGGCCATGCGGCTTAGGGAGGCATCGGCGGACACGCTGCGCCGCATTGCCGAGGGCCTGCTGGATATTACTTACTGATTGGATGTTGCATTGGAGAGTGAGCCTGTATACCGCAAACCTGTTACTGACGAGCAGGTGGATGAATTGAATTACTTCGCCAGCTTCGTTGATCTGGCTGCTTGCCGGAATCTGGAGGAGATGCTGGCCGAGGCGCTCTCCCTCGTGATGCGCATCTTCCAGGCCAGCGCAGGCTCACTGCTCTTCGTCCACAACATCACTCATCGCGTGCGCCAGGGTAGTCTGGAAGGCATAGCGGCGGATCAGATAGACTTCTGGGAGCGAACTATCGAGAGCAAGCTCACCCAGTCACATCGTCACATGTACACTCCTCGCCTGTCCCCGATCACTCTCCGCCGCCTGCCTCAGACCGGACAGACGTTGTTGAATACCCCCTTGCTCAGTCAAACCTCGGTTATCGGCTCCTTGAGCCTGGTCTTCCCCTCGGAGAGGGGTCTCAGCGACGCCCAGCAGCACATACTCAGCCGTTTCGTGCGCGGAATCGGCAACCTGGCTGATCTGATTGAGAGCCTGACGTTGACCCAGCAGCGACTGAGCCAGTTGGGACTGTTCTACCAGATGGGCCAGGCGATGGTCTCCACCTTTGATCTGGATAAGCTTCTGCGCGACACCATGCAACTCGCCACCAGCGTGATAGATGCGGGCGCGGCGGTGCTCATGCTCATTGACGAGAGAAACCGCGAACTGGTCTTTGAGATCACCCACGGCCCGGGCACGGCCGGCTTCCGTCAGCAGCGGGTCAGCATGAACGAGGGAGTGGTTGGCTGGGTGGCCACCCACGGCGAGCCGGTGATTATCAACGACGTCTCTCAGGACCCCCGTTTCAGCCGGGAGGTGGACACGCGCACTGGTTTCCTCACCCATTCTGTGCTCTGCGTGCCGTTGCAGATCAAAGGCAAGACCATCGGCGTGTTGGAGGTGCTGAACAAATTCTCCGGTAACGGATTCGACCAGGAGGACTTGCAGGTGGCGCTGACGATGGCGGCCCAGGCCGCCATCGCTATCGAAAATGCTCGTCTGTACCAGTCGTTGCGGGAGGAGCGCGACCGGATCATCAAGGCCCAGGAGGAGGTGCGCCGCGAATTGGCGCGCAACCTTCACGACGGCACTGTGCAGTTGCTGGCGGCCATCGCTATGGGCCTGGATCACGTTGAGCGTTTGTTGCGCATCAAACCCGACGCGGTCTACGCCGAGTTAGAGGCCCTGCGTAAGCTCACCCGCCAGGCCATGCGGGATGCCCGCCTTCTCCTGTTCGAGATGCGCCCGGTCGTTTTGGAGAGCCGGGGTCTGGTTCCCGCGCTGCAAGCTTACGTGGATCAACTGCAAGGCAGCGAGAATTTCCAGGTGCATTTCGAGAGCGACGATTTTGAAAGCGAGCTGGATCCCAAAGTAGCTGGCACGATCTTCTCCATCGTCCAGGAGGCGGTGAACAACGTCAAGAAGCACGCCAGGGCACGCAACGTTTGGATACGCCTGCGGGTGAGCGGGGGAGAACTGATTGTCACTGTGGAGGACGATGGGCTGGGGTTCAGCCTGTCTCAGGTGGAGCGCGAATACGACGAGCGGGGCAGCTTCGGGCTGCTGAACATGCGCGAGAGGGCTGAACTCATCGATGGCGAGCTGGAGATTGAAACCAGCGAGGCCATACCGAACCAGGGCACGACGGTCACTTTGCGTGTGCCGTTTCGCAAGTCGTCGTCGTAAGTGGGCGGACAGGGAAAGAAGCCGATGGCGGACCCGAATGCACTGCACGAGGAAGGATTGCGTCACTCTCAGGCGGGGAGGTATGACGAAGCCGCTGCCTGCTTCGATGCGGCGTGTGATTTATTCGCTGCCAGGGGGGACACGCTTGCCGCTGCTGAGATGAAAAACGACCTGGGCGTGGTCTATCGCGCCCAGCACCGCTGGGACGAGGCAACGGCGGCGTTTGCGGCGGCTCAGCGGGATTTTGAACAACTGGGTGATAGGGCCCGCGAGGGTCAGGCCCTGGGCAATCTGGGTAGCTTGTACCTCGCCCGGGGGCAACTGGATCAGGCCGCGTCCTATCTGGGGCGAGCAGCCGTCCGTTTGCAGCAAGCTGGCGAACACCAGCTTGAGAGTGATACCCGGCGACTGTTGAGCAGCGTGCGTCTGCGCCAGCGCCGCTGGTTGGAGGCCCTGGTCATCTACGAGGCGTCTCTCACCTGCCTGCCACGTCTTCCTCTCGGCCGGCGATTCCTCCTCTACTTTCTCCGCTTTCTCCTGCGCCTCTCTGGGATAGGTACATAAGCCGGGTTGCCTGGGGCTGAACCCCCAGGCTGAGCAGTCAAAGGGCGCTGAAAGCGCCCTGAACGGCCACTTAAACGGGCCGATAGCCCGCTTTTAGAGTGTATCGAAGAATTGCGATTATGGTCAACTTTTACCTATGTATGCACAGGAGGGTTGTGGCATAACGCGAGTTTTCCGACACGCTCTTTTAGCGGGCTTGGGTTGCTCAGCCCTGAGCTTCAGCTCGGGGCAAACGAGCTTGGGTGCAAAAACCGCCTGTCTCGAGGCGATCACTCTATCAGATCCATCGTCACCAGACGGCCTATAGGAAAAAGTGTCAACCTATTGTGAACCATCCCCGTAGACGAACGCGGATGACGCAGGTAGAGCAAAAATCAGCGTGAATCCGCGGTAACTGCTCAGGCTACTTCTGTTAGCGATTGAAATCGCCTCTAGAGGGCTTGCAGCCGAGCGTCCACCTGCGTGGACGCGCCTGTCCACGCAGGTGGACAGCCAACTTTAGCTCCTCAGGCGCGG
>JAGGZG010000062.1 GCA_021162125.1 Anaerolineae bacterium | reverse complement strand
GGGTAGGCGTGGGCGTTGCCGTCGGCGTCGAGGTAGGGGTCCTGGTCATAGTCGGCGTAATGGTCGGCGTCGGGGTCGCAGTCGGGGTCGCCGTGGGAGACGGACGAGTGGCCGTTGGCGAAGATGTAGGTTGGACAGTCTCCGTTGGCGAACGGGTACCCTGGCGGGCGCTCAACGCATATCGGCGCGGCGTCTGGCCAGTGACCGAGATGTCCGTGGCCGGATCAAGGCGTAATTGCACCAACCCGACCATCACAATCAACAGGGGGAAAACACCCGTTCGCAGCGTGGCGCTCAGCCAAGCCGGGATGCTTTTCATTTTCCTCTTCAACTCCTCCTAACTTCGTCGCTGCCGGGTGTTTGAGGATACTCTATTTGCCCCAATCTGTCAAGTGCGATTTTCCAAGGCCTTCCCGAGTCGGGCAGTTCCCTTCGAGCGTTGCTGGCAATCGCCGATTTCATTTCACCGCAGAGCACGCAGAGAGCGCTGAGAAATTTAAAAAATCTTCGCGGCCTCTGCGTCCTCAGCGGTGAGAAAATTGCCGGGTTACTTCAACAACACCTGACAGGGAGACCACCCCAAGTCGTGAGGTGCGACAAGGTGCGACGCACTTGAGAAGTGCGTCGCACCCTCTGGCGGCCCGCAACGAAGATTGTGGGAGACTTGACAGGTACTGACAAACGAGGTATACTGTACAGCACAAGCTGTGGGGGCACTCCTGATGCGAAAGGGAGTACAATGATAATACAGAAAGAGAGGGTGAGTCATATGTTTCGAGAAAGGATACGGCAAGCGTACTCACGTTTGTCACCCAACAAGAAAAAAGTCGCGGACTTCTTAATGGAGTTTCATCACGACGCGGCTTTCATGACAGCCTCGCAGCTTGCCCGCCATCTCAACGTGGATGTGGCCACGGTGGTCCGTTTTGCCCAGGACATTGGCTACGCCGGGTATCCCGCCCTGGCACGCGAGGTACAGAGCTTAGTCAAAGGTGAACTGAAGGCCGCCCACGAGTTTGCTGCGGGCAAGGCAAAAGCGGAAAGCCTTTTCGTCAAAATCATGCTCGAAGAGCGGGAGAACATTGAGCAATCTCTGATGAACATTCCTGCCGATACAGTGCAGCAAGTCGTGGCTATTCTGAAGGCGGCGAAAAACATCTACATCATTGCCCAGGGCGAAGCTCTGGACCTGGCTCGTTTCTTCACCACTCGCCTTCGGTTGCAGGGGCTGCAAGTGGAGACACTTAGTGGTGACTCTGTGATTTTGGCCCTGGCCCTAAGCGGGCTAACCGCCGATGACGTGGTAGTCGGCCTGGGCCATTCTAAATTCGCGGTGGAGACGGCTGGCGCAATACGGTTTGCCCGCGAGCGGGGAGCCAAGACGGTGGGCCTGGTCAGCACACACGCTTCCCCGGTCGCTCACGTGGCTGAATCGGTGATCCTTTGTCCCAGTAAATCCATGACCCCGGTGCTCTCCTTTGGTTCGATGGCCTCGGTAATGGATGCCATCCTGCAAATGATCGTCCTGGAGCAGCCGGATAAGGCAGCCGAACAGCAGGCGAATTTTGAGCAGACCTACATCGAATTGGTGAAGGAGCAGCGCGAGAACTTCGTGGCCCTGGAGAAGGACATCGCTAGAGCAGGGTAAGATCGTCGCTTGGGGGATAAATTCGGGGCACGTGCTGCGTACTGCTAATTCGTAGGATTGCCATAAGCCGTCCTCGTCACCGCTGGCGAGGGCGGCTTTTTCGTCGTTTTCTCTGCTAGAATACCTCGACCTATTCGTCAGTCGGCGGTATCATGGAGGCGAGCACGAGAGAGGGAGGTGAAACGATGGCCAAGGTAGCCCCCGAACTGTTGAAAAAGTTGCGAACTGGAGGGAACGCGCAGGTACAGCTCATCGTGCGCACCACCGATGATCCTGAGCAGTACGTTGCTCTCCTGGAAGAGCGAGGCATCAAGGTGCAGCGACGATTTCGGCTTACCCGCCGGCTGGCAATTCAGGGGCCAGCGGCTGCATGTCTGTCACTGGTCAACGAGCCCTGGGTCGAGGTTCTGGAGGAGGACCAGCCAGTGCACACGTGGGCGGGATAGCTCTTCACACAGAAAGGGATAGGACATGAACGCAGAGAAGATCACTACAGGATTGGCCCAGACGATGGCCGCCGCGTCGTCCGAGGAAACAATTCCCATCATCGTCAAGTATCGGACCGGGGTGGTAGCCGCTCAGAAGCTCGTGCCGGGAGTGTCCCCCGCTTTCCGGTACAAATTGGTGCCGGCGGTGGCCATGCGCGTTAAGCCGGCCGACATCCAGACTCTGAGCGAGGACGACAGCGTAGTGCGTATCTGGCAGGACCTGCCCGTCCACACCTGCCTCCACGAATCTCTCCCGCTGATCGGTGTACCGGCGGTGTGGGCGGCCGGTGTGCGCGGACGGGGGGTGAAAATCGGGATCGTGGACACGGGCATTGACCCCGATCATCCGGATTTTGCGGGCCGGATAGTGAGCGGGGCCAATTTCGTGCGCGATGGGAGCAGTTACCGCGATGACAATGGGCACGGCACCCACGTGGCGGGCATCGCTGCCGGCGATGGCTCAGTGCTGGGCGGGAAATACCGAGGGGTTGCGCCGGAGGCCAGTCTGTACGTGGCCAAAGTGCTCGACGCCGGGGGCTCTGGAATGATGAGCGGGGTGATGGCCGGCATCGAATGGGCAGTCGAGCAGGGAGTGCAGGTGATCAACCTCTCCCTGGGCGGGCCAGCCCCCTGTGATGGCACTGACGCTCTCTCCGAGACCTGTGATGCGGCAATGGCGGCGGGCGTGGTGGTCTGTGTTGCTGCCGGCAATCTCGGGCCCAAGGCGAAGACCGTGGGCTCACCGGGGTGTGCACGGCAGGTGATCACTCTTGGCGCGTCGGATAAGCTGGACGATATAGCGTCGTTCTCCTCGCGTGGGCCAACCAGCGACGGTCGCACCAAGCCGGACCTGGTCTTTCCCGGCGTGGACATCGTCGCTCCGCGCGCCCGGGGCACGACGATGGGCTACCCATTGGGCGATTACTATACCACCGCCTCGGGTACCAGCATGGCCACCCCACACGCCACCGGTGCCGTGGCCTTGCTGCTCCAGACGGACCCCACCCTCACGCCCACTCAGGTCAAGGATTTGCTGATGCAAACGGCTAAGGACCTGGGTTTCGAGGCCAACACCCAGGGTGCGGGCCGCGCCGACGTCCACCAGGCCTACTTGCTGGCCAGTGCGCCGCCACCGGAGGAGCCAGGGGAACCTGAACCACCACAGCCGCCTGGGGAGCCGGAGGGATGCTGGCAGGCGATCAAGCGTGCGCTGAGGATGGGGGGGTAGGACGGCAAGTACCTACCAAAACCGATAAACCAATGACATAACGCGGCCTCCTGCCGCAACCAATCCACGGGACGCAGATGAACGCTGATTTTTACATTCAGTACTTTTGCAGATTTCACAAAGCGGCTATGCATGGATCGCGCCCCTCTAGCTCCCCCCGTGGAACGGGGGAGGACAGGCTTCCCCCCTGCGAGCGGGGGGACTGAGGGGGGGC
>JAGGZG010000233.1 GCA_021162125.1 Anaerolineae bacterium | reverse complement strand
GATCCAGTGCAATTGCCCAACTGGACGGAAGTCCGTCTTCACGTTCAACTATCAACTTCCCAGAAAGCAGCAACGGCCCATGCCCCTCTGTTTGTCTACCCCACCCGCATGGTGCCAGCGGAGAAGTTGGATCGTCTGACCGGGCTGGTCGAGGCCGGCGGTGACGCATTAGCGGACAGCGAGGCGCTATATGATCCAGATTGGGATTGACACATCTGTTTTGATCGGTATCCTTGATCCCAAAGACGCCTGGCACCCACAGGCTATGGATTTGAAGGAAGCTCTCAAGATGCATGAGGCCAGTGTGGCCGTATTTGACTGTGTGCTGGCCGAGGCTATCAGCACGATGGCTCGCCGCATCCACGAACAGCGTCGAGAGCAAGACCTGGATAAGCTGTTGGACTGCCTTCAAACTGAATTCCCTGCCGATGCAGTGCTCTGGATCCTGCCCGACGTGCCCATGCTCTTTGCCGAAACCATCGAACTCGTGCGTTCCTCCAGTGGTGTTCTCAACTTCAACGATGCACTGATTGCCCTCTCGTGCCGCAATCGCGGTATTCCTTTCCTCGCCAGTTTTGACCGCGACTTTGACCATGTAGCCTGGCTTACGCGGGTAGCCACGTCTGAAGACCTCGCCTCGATAGCGTGAGCGCTCTCTCATCAGCTCTTCATCCGCTTCCCATCCGTCAGTATACACCAGGTGGCGAATGCCGTCAATTGCGATTGGACCGGGGACACTGCAATAAGTCGGCGCTATCCTTTATTGGGGAGGAAGGGAGGTGCAGGGTATCCTTTCGTGCTCCCAGCGGGGATAGCAGCCCCAGGGTCAGCATGAACACGAAGGCCAGGTCCACCAGGAAAAATCCCTGGTCAATCAGGCCGTGGGCCAGGGCAGCGACCATCGAGGCCATCAGCCCCGCCGCCAGGGCCTTCATCCGGGGGGACGTCGTCCGCCTGTAGAATGCTAGTCCCTGGCGGAAGAAGGCAACCTCCAGCCATGCCAGGACGACCACGCCCAGCACTCCCAGTCGCACCCAGAAATCCAACACCAGGTTGTGCGGGTGGGAAAGGTCGAGTTCCTGCCAGGCAGCAGGTAGCACGTAACGGGTGCGATACTGGTACAGAAAATTATCGAGGCCCACGCCGGTGAGCGGGTGATCGCCGATCAGGTTCAGGGTGGCCCGCCAGAGCTGGAAACGGAAGAATGTGGTGCCCGACCGCGTATTCAGCAGCGAGGCAAAGCGTTCGGTGCGGGCCATTGGCAGCAGGACGAGGGCGGCGACGGCGAGCAAGGCCACGCTCACGACCAGTGCACGCCGTCCGCGCAGCGCCCCCAGGAAGAGCGCCGCAACGGGCACGGCCAGGAGCAGCGCGCCACGCGAAAAGGTCAGCACCAGGCAGACCAGCACAGGGAGCAATGCCAGGGCGTACAGCCTGCACCGCCAGCGGCCCGCCGGCCACAGGATACCAGCCGCCAGCATGGGCACCGCTCGCTCCAGGAACAAAGCGAGGTTGTTGGGTGAGCCGTAAACGCCCCGCACGCGGCGGACGCCTTCGGCGGCGATCACGTTGCCGGTGATGGCGAACTGGGCCAGACCGACGAGTGACACAGCCAACGCGCCCAGCAGCCAGGCATCCACCACGCGCCAGCGCTGGGCCACGTCCAGGCGGGCGACGCGCAGCAAACCGTAGAACAACGCTGACTCCAGAATCACCACCCGGAACTCACGGCTGGCGACTCCGAAGTTCGGTGCCCAGGTGAGGGACAGGGCGCTGAGGGCCACCAGCGCTACCACGCCCCAGTCGAGCGTGGTAAAGCCTTGCTTGGAGCTCGAAGCTCCAGGCTGAGCAGCCAAAGGACGCTGGAAGCGTCCTAAACGACCGCTTGAGCAGGTCAATAGCCCGCCTTTAGCGGGCTTGGTCCGTTCAGCCCTGAGCTTTAGATCGGGGTTTTCCCGCCGGAGCCACCAATGCAACGGCCAGGCAAGGACGCACAGCAGGGTAATAATCTCCACCAGGGAAAAGTGTTTGCCCAGCAGGGCCTTTGGATACAGGAAGAAAGGCGCGACCAACGCAACCATCGCCAGCCCCAGGTCCAGGCGCAGGACGACGAGGATACCCAGCACAGCCAGTGTACCCAGGCTGGCGGGCAGCCCAGGCGCGAAGGCGAAGGCCACCGCTGCCCCCAGTGTCAACGTTGCCTGAACCCATTCTGGTAGCGCCCGGTAACGGCGCGTCCAGGTTTGGGCCAGAGTGCTCACCGCGCGAAGAAGAGCGCGGGTGTTGGCCCAGCGCGTCGGGCCGGACGCCGCCTGCCAGATCACACCGGCCAGTGTCAACGCGGCACACAGGCCGAGCGCGGCCAGGGCCAGATTCGTGCCCCGCAGGTCGGGCTCTCGCCGCACCGTCCAACCGACCAGTGCCCACTGACCCCAGCCGCCCACGGGGGTGACCTCGGCCAAGTGAGGGCCGGCGGGCAGGTTCCGCGCCACGGGTACGGACGCGGTGGCGTGGAGCGGGTCGTGGAGCACGAGATAGCTCGCTACTGGGCGGTCCGGATCCACGGGCAAGGCGTTGGCCGGCGCGCCATCCACGGTGACGTAGAGCAGCCCCCAGTAATCGCCCCGGCGCACGGTCAGGTCCAGCGCCGTGCCGGAGAAGTGGATACGCAAGCTGGCCTCATCCAAGCTCTGTGTGTCCCGGCCCGCGCCCCAGGGAATGTCGGCACCGGCGACGGAGAAACGCCAATCGCCCCGGTACTCGCCCGACGGATGGGTGGCCGGGTAGACGCCCGGCCCGGCGACGATGGGTGCGCTGGCCTGCGCTTGCAACGTGTGATACACGGCACGGGGCGTGCCATCCGCGCCGACGAGGGCAAATCCCCAGCGCGGGTCGGTGGCAGGGGCGTTCGGCTGAAAGGTGCTGACGCACAGCGCGCCCATCCACGGCCAGTCGCGCTGTGCGCGCTCCACGGCGGCGACCGTGTACGCGGCTTGTTCTTCTTCACTCACCTGGCCCCAGATGGACGGCTGCCCCGCCCAATCCGTTGGCAATGCGTTCCACCCGAATTCCACCGCCCAGATGGGCAAATCAGCACGGCCAGCATCAACCAGGGCCTGGCGCACCCAGGCAGCCCGCCCGAAGTCGAGTGCCTCGCCATCCGGCGGGGCATCGGCGAGCTGCGAGAAGCCGTAGGGCTTGATGGCAACGACGTCGAAAAAATCGTCGGCGCGGGCAGCCAGCAGTCCGCGCAGGTAGTCGGCCTCGTCCAGGTTCAGCGGGCCGCGTTCCGTGGTGGGGGCCAGGCCGGCGGTCAGGATCACGGCGGAAGGGTCGGCGGAGCGAATCTGGACCGCGCCCTCTCGCAGCAGGCGGGCGTAAGCCGCCGGATCCACGTAAGCGCCTCCCCAGTGCGCGCTGAGGTTGGGCTCGTCCCAGATTTGGTAATAGTCCACGCGGTCTCCGTAACGGGCGGCGAAGGCCCGCGCGAAGCCGCCGAAGTCCGCCACTTTACGGGGCGGGGTGTGCGCGTTGGACGTGCCGGCGGGACGGGCCCAGGCGGGTGTGGTGTCTAGCACGGCGATGAGGGCCAGATTACGCGCGGCGCAGGCGGCGATGATGCGGTCAGCCGTCCGCCAGTCGAACTCGCCAGGGCGAGGCTCGATCTCGGCCCAGGGGAACGTCTGGCGTACCCAGTGAAAGCCCGCCGCCGCGATCTGGTCCAGGGCACGGGCCAGCTCCTCGTCGTCGTACTGATCGAGTGCGGCGTTCACCCCCCACGGGACGACGTTGGCCTGGGGCGAGCTCAGGGGATGGGCAGCGTCGGCGGTCTGCATCACCCGGGCGCGGTGCACCCAGAGCAGGCCCGTCGCCCCTGTCAGCGCCAGGAACAGGAGGCCGGTCAGCACTAATCCGATGACGTTGCGCGTCCAGGATGAGTTGTGGTCCGAAAGTTTAATGCCTATCATGGTTACACTGAGTGCATATGAGATGCGTGCAACAAGTTTCCATCAATACAACGAGCCGTGGTACGTCTCAGAGGATCAAAAGTGCGCACTGGGCTTGCCTCTGTTTCCACCGGACTAAATTGCGCCGAGCATCAAAGACCAGCCCAGCGCGGTTGGGAACACTGGCCATCGCCGGTGAGCTGGTAGACCCGGCCGTTGGTCAGGTCTACCAGGTACACGTCGCCGTCGTAGATCGCGGCCAGTTGGCGGGCATCGGGCGACCAGGCCACCTGTGGCACGCGCACGCCGCTCTCCCCGGGCGGTGGGAAGATCGGGTGCCGGTTGCTCCCGTCGCGGTCCATGAGGTAGAGATCGTAACGGCTGTCCTGGGAACTGGCCGGATAGCGGGCCTGGCCGTAGACAATCTGGCTGTCAGTGGTCTGGGTAGTCGTGTATGCGGGCGACCAACGTGGATTGGCCCACATCCCGGACCCGGCGACCAGCCGCACACGGACCTCGCCGTCTACGCTGAGGGCCCACACGTCGAAAACCTGGCTATCCTCCGGCACGTCGCCCTCCACGCCGGGGTTGTGCAGCGTGCAAAGCACGAACTGGCCATCGGGCGACCAGGAGAGGGTCGGCATCCATACCCACTCGCTGTAAGTACGGAAAGGTGGGAAGTACATCAACGGCGTCCGCTGCCGGCGATCCACGTCCACCAGGCCCACCTCGTCCGCCGTGGCGTAGGCCAGGCGTTGGCCATCGGGCGACCAGGCGAAAGTCGGCCCCCACCAACTGTAAGCCCCCTGGAAGCTCGCGCTCAACACCTGGGTGGCGACGATCCCGCCGGGCACCGTCTTGGTGAGACCACGAGTGGTGGTGATCACCCGCTCCGGCTTGCTGCGAATGGGGAAAGGAGCGATCCACAGGTCGTTGTTGGCCCTCCAGCCAGGCGAGCCACTGGTGCGCTCTGCCGTGGAGTAGGCAATCTGCGCGCCGTCCGGCGACCATTGGGCGTAGACCACGCCCTCAATGCCCAGCGGATAGGCATCCTCACCCACGACGGTGGTGGTGATGGCCCACAGGGTGTTCAGCGGTGCGGTGAGTTCATCCCCCCCACGGCGGCTGAAGAGCAGGCGATGGCCGTCGGCGGAGAGGTCGAAGACGCGGCCATCCAGGTCACCCTCGGTGGTCAGCGCGCGGCGGCCACCGCTGGCTCCACGCATCAGCCAGGCGTTCCCGGCCGAGATGTAAGCCAGCGTGCCCTGGATGGGTACGGAGCTGACCACGCCCGCCGTGCCCACCACCATAATCTCGTCCACCGGCTCGCTGAGCACGGTGCGACGCACTTCCACGCGGTTGACCTCGACCCCGTTCTCGAAAGTGATCTTGTAAGTGATCTCCTCCTCGCCGTTCGCTCCCAGTTGGATGAGGCGGGTCTCGCCCTCCGGGATGCCCTCGCTCTTCACCGTGCGGTGGGCGAAAGGCAGCACCTGCCGCTCGGTGATGAATCGTTCCTCCACACGGATGACGGTGATGGTCATCGCCGGCTCGACCTCAACCCACAGGTCGGGCTCGGTGCGGTCCAGCTCGCCCAGTTTGACCCCTGCTTCTTGTAGGGCATCGCGCACGGTGCGCGCATCGGTGCTGATGATCCGCCGCTGGCCATCCACCAGGATGGTCACGTCCCGGTGGCGGGTGGGCTGACAGCCGGCCAGGAGCAGCAGGACAGCCGCACAGGTTATGATCAGAAGAACAACGAGCCGTTTAACGCTCATCAGGGATGCTCCTCCATACAGAGAGGGAAGGAATGGACTTCTATCCTACCACAAACTGGCGTTATCTGCAAGCAAGTGGCTATGCACCCGTCACTATTTGACGAAATGCGAAAAATGAACTACAATAGTCGTGTTTATACCCAGGGGCGTCCAGTGCCGTGACGCTCTTTATTGTGTAACCCATAGGGGGAGACAGATGGCGCGGGCAAAAGCAACTGACAAGCCGAAAGCAGACACACCCCAACCAACGTCCGCTGAGGAAGTAGCTCCGCGAGAGGTGCGCATCCTGGCCAACGAGATGGCCGGCGAGGTCAAAGCGCACATCGTGCGCATGGTACAGAGCGGGGCAGAGACGGTCACCGGCAGCGAGGTGACCCTGCAACAATCTGGGGCGCAGACCGTCCGTGGCGAGCAGGTGGAGATGCGCCAGTCCGGTGCGCAACTGGTCGAGGGTCAGCAGGTATCCCTGCGCCAGTCCGGTGCGCTGGCCCTCCGCGCCGATACGGTGACGATTGCACAGGGTGGAGCAGCGGTAGTCACGGCCCAAGAGGCCAAGCTGAACAACACCCAGGCGCTGGCTATCATCGGCCAGCACGTGGACGTGACCCGAGGACACACGGTGTTATTGCTCGGACGGGAGGTGCAAGGCCAGGTGGATACAGTGTTCGACCAGCGGTCGGCATTGCTGCTGGGCCTGGGCATAGGCGTAGGTCTGGGTCTCCTGTCGCTGATAAAAGCCCTCCTGTTCAGACGGCAGGGCGAATAGTTCCAGATTACGAGGGTTGCGCACAGACCGGCGGCGGTGTCAACGTTGCCTGGCTTTGCGCCGCGCCTTACGGAGAATGATTGAGGAGAAGGTAGAATTATGGAAAAAATCGAGTTAAGGGCCGAGCCCAGGACACTACGGGGCAAGAAGGTGAAGACACTGCGACGCGAGGGACTGGTCCCAGCGGTAATGTACGGCCACCGCACAGAACCCGTATTGTTGCAGGTGAGAGCCCCCGAGTTGGACCGGGTCCTGGCCCGCACCGGCGGTAACCGGCTCATCACCTTGACCATCGGTGATGGAGTGGGCACACACATGGCCCTGGCCCGCGAGGTGCAGCGCGACGTGATCACCGGTAACCCCCTGCACGTGGACTTCTACGAAGTGACGATGACGGAAAAGATTCGCGTCGAAGTGCCAGTGGTGTTGCGTGGCGAGTCACCAGTGGTAGCCCGTGGCGAGGGGATGCTGCTGCACATGTTGGATACGATTGAGGTCGAGTGTCTGCCCGGAGACCTGTTGGATCGCATTGAAGTAGACGTGAGCGGTCTGGAGGAGTTTGATCAGGCGATTTACGTCAGAGACCTCGATGTGCCATCCTCGGTCGAGTGGGTGTCCGGGGACGAGGAGATGATCGTCAAAGTAGAACCCCTGGCCGCCGAGGAAGAAGAGGAAGAAGAGCTACTTGAGGAGGCTCCGGCCGAGGTGGAGGTCATCACTGAGCGAAAGGCTGAGAAAGAGGAGCGGGAGGAGCAGGAGGAAGAGCAGGGTAGCGAGAGCTAAGCTTCCTGACCTTCCGAGCTTACCACGGGAATGGCAATCGGATTTGACCCCTCCCCCTGTTCCCTTTCCCCTCCCCGATTTGGGAAGGAAGGGGATTGGGGGATGGGGAGAGGTAATCTC
>JAGGZG010000171.1 GCA_021162125.1 Anaerolineae bacterium | reverse complement strand
GGTGAGGGCCTTTCCCGGCGGCCTTAAGTTAACGCATATGTCCCGCCGGGGCCAGGAGACTGGCCCCAATGCCAAATATGGTTGTAATGTTAGGGACGGAGGCGAAAGACCGTGCAGACTGAACGCATCAAAGAACTTCTGCAACTGTTCAACGAGCATGCTCCGATCGCGCGCTACTTTGGCATGAAGCTCTCGTTCACGGACGAGGCCAATGCAGTCATTGACCTCCCTTACAACCCGAATCTGGATCACGCCTTGGGCGGGATCCACGGGGGCGTGTACGCCACGATGCTTGATAACGCTGGCTGGTTCACTTCCGCCGCAGCACGTGACATATCCTGTTGGGTGGCGACCTCTGAGTTGTCCATCCATTTCCTTGAGCCCGCCAGGTGCACGTCTCTTCGCGCTGTCGGGCGATTGCTCAAGCACGGCAAGCGTCAGGACATCGTGGAGATGCGTTTGTACGACGGACAAGGCCGTTGGATTGGGCACGGAGTGGGGACATTCGTCCTTCTGCCAAACGTACCCCTCTCATAAATCCTTGTGCAGCGGAGCAGCCTCCCGCAGGCTCCGAACCTGCGGGAGGCTACGATCATTTTTCTGGGGCTGCAACGCCCGCAGGAGAGGTGAGGTCTGGTTTTGAACGCTTATCTGGGTGAAATTGTCGCGCTAATCACAGCCGTGTGCTGGTCATTCACCTCCCTTCTTTTTACGGTTGCGGGTAAGCAGGTCGGTTCCAGGCTTGTCAACAGGGTCCGGTTACTGCTGGCGATGCCGTTCCTGGCAATCGCTCATTTACTGCTGCAAGGCGAGGTGTTGCCGGTCCACGTGGAACTATCCCGCTGGGGGTGGTTGGGATCGTCGGCGATTATCGGGCTGGTGATGGGCGATGGGCTGTTGTTCTACGCTTTTACCCTGATCGGGACGCGCCTTTCGATGTTGTTGATGACGTTAGCGCCGGTGATCAGTACCCTGCTGGCCTGGGTCTTTTTGGACGAAACGTTGAGCCTGGTGGAAATCGGCGCGGTCATCGTGACCTTAAGCAGCGTCGCGTGGGTGGTTTCGGAACGGGGCAACTCGGGTCCTGCGAACAGCGATCCCAGGAACTACGTCATCGGTGTGCTGTGCGGGATTGGCGGCGCGTTCGGGCAAGCGTTGGGGCTGATCCTGTCCAAGCAAGGGATGGCTGGTGGCTTCCCGGCGCTTTCGGCGAGCCTGATCCGTGTGTCGGTGGCGGCGGTTGTGATCTGGCTGTGGGCGTTGGCCCAGGGCCAGGTCCGCCCTACCATCGAGGGCCTGCGTAACCGGCGGGCACGCCGGGCCATCGTGGGCGGATCGTTGGCGGGGCCGTTCGTTGGCATGACGCTTTCCCTGGCGGCGGTGCAGTTGACACACGTGGGTATCGCCTCCACGTTGATGTCGTTGAGCCCGGTACTTCTGCTGCCACTGGTGCATTGGATTTTCAAAGAGCGCATCAGCCAACGGGCCATCGTCGGGACAGTGGCTGCGATGGTGGGCGTGGCGATGATTCTTTGGACGTGAAGAGGAGGGACTTGCGCTGACGGTAAGTGTAGAAGCCGCCGCCGATGCCAGCCAGCGCCAAGCCGGTTGACCAATAATCGAACTGATGGTATACTTTGGATGTCCATAGCAGCCGTTTCCCCACAATTTGCTCAACCCACGGATTTGCTATCATAAGGTATGAAAGGCGGGAGGGATAGCCATGATTTTACAGGGCAAGCTTTTTGCGGAATCCCCGGTTTATAGGGGAAATGCACGGAAGACACTTTTCACGCGAGACGGAGATGGAACCCATCGGTTGGTCTCCCTGGCAGGGGAAGTGGCTGGCACAGCCCAGTCCTTAATGGACGCCTTCATAGGTCAATCGCGTAATGGCCGGAACATCGGCCTGCTGAACCAGATGTGGTGGCGATTATACGACTCCCCGATGCCCCGGGGACTCATTACCGAGGTGGATTGCAAACTGTGCAAAGAGTCTTATCCTCGGGGCAACTTTTTCGGCTTGCGCATGGGGATCAAGCTGGATGAGGATCGCTGGGCGGCAGAGGCCAATGCGAACTACAAAATGGAGACGTTGTTTCGCAATTCGGTGTTCGACCTCGTATTGTCCGTGAACGAATCGGTCCTCCAGCAAGATGAGAATGAAGCCCGGCTGTACTATCTGCTCCAGGAACTCAAGGAGGGGCGGTTTTGGTTCGGCGCGGGCAAGAGCAAAGGGTTAGGGCGCTTCCGCCTCGAGATGGACCTGCCCTTTTCGACCCCCGAAACGCCACCCCGCATACATCCCGCCGCCAATCATTTAAGGATGATCTTGACCTTCAATGCCACCAACCCCGTTCTGGTGGGCTGGAACTGGGGCAAGGTGGATCCTGAGATCCCCTCCTTTGCCGCTATTGAAGGCCGCTTGCTGGTAGAAGCGATGCGGGACATCCCCGATCCCATCCGCAGCCGCTTGGAGATGGGTCTGGCGGGGCCAATCCTCAGCCCGGAGGATTGGAAAAAGAAGCTGGCCGAGTATCTACCCAGGGTCATTGCCATCTGGTTGATGGAACGCTCTACCAGCGAGGCGGAAGTATGGACCCTGCCTGCTGCAGCCGTGACCAAGCTGGGCAAGGGAAAACACGCCCTCTCGAAAAAAATACTCGCCCAGATCCAACCCCTGGTCGAGCAACCTTTCCCCAGCCGGGAAGCGGCTGAGGCTGCTCTGCGGGAAGCCCTGGGCAAAAAAGCAAACATGGCGAAGCGCATTCTCGAAGTCATGGAACGCGAGCGCCAGGCCAGCCAACAATTTGATCATGAAGCCTGGCTGGAAGTGGCCAACAGCCTGGGGCTGGACGTTACCCTGGCCGACCGCCTGGCCGATCAGATTCAGGACGAAGCGGCCCTGGTAGAAATTCTCGCCCCGGCGTGCCGGAAGGTGCTCCCCCGCCTCTACCAGCAGGTGGACCAACAGGTCCATCTACTTCAGAGCGACGCCTGGGTAGACGCAGAGATCGCCAGCCGCGAGGAACACCTGCGAATCAAGACCATGCTGCTGGAGGGCAAGATCACTGAACAGCAGTGGGGGGATCCAGATCAGGTTCCGGAGGGTGTCAGTCCCGCTGCGTGGAGGGAATTTCTCGACGCCCACCGCCGCGTGCGGTTCCGCCACCTGACACACCCCAGGAATCTGCGAAAAAGCATCACTAACGACGAGAACTTTATCGCTTTCCTCAAGACCTATCGTGATCGTGCCCGCCAGGAGCTTGCCCAGCCTTATCACGTCGATTTCCGGGCCGGTGGCCCGTTCAATCGAGAAGTATCCCGCAAGTATGGGAAGCCCTACGATACGATATTCATGCGTATGTTGTCCTGGTCCCCATCCTCACGGGAAGAGGGAGCCTGGGAGATCTATATCCCCGGCAGCACTATCAAGGGCGCGTTTAGAAAACGTGCCTCGCAGGTGCTGAAAACGCTCTGGGGGGAATCCGCCGAAACCACCCAGGTCTTGAACCGCCTTTTTGGCACTCAGGGGCAGCGGGGTCTGGTCTTTTTCTCCGACGCTTATCTCACCGACCCATACGATCCGGAACGCGCCTGGTGCTCTATGGACGGGGTCAAGATGGACCCGCAAACCGGTCGCCCACTGGAGGCCGCCAAGCGCGATTACCTCTTTGCCTACGGCCGCCACCTCGCGTTTCAACTTCAGATAGATTTGCAGGATGTTGACGAAAGCGATGTGGAGGCGCTTTCTCTGCTGGCCCATTTGCTTCAGGACTTTCAAAGGGGAGACATCCCCCTGGGCGGCGAAAAGACCAGCGGTTTTGGTTGGGTCAAGGCGTCCATCACCAAACTCACCTGGCTGACCGCCGACCCGGCTGGTGTGAGCCAAAAGTTATTTGGCGAACGAACTCTAACCCAGGATGGCATCTGGCAGCGGCTGGATCTGGAGGGAGAGGCCGCCGTCTTACAAGCTATCTATCCGCTCGTTTCCACAGAGACCCAGGTATCCCAAACACCCCCCAAGGCCAGGGCCGGCTTTATCTCGCACCGGGCTTTTGGCGGCTATTGCGGCATGCTTGCAGTGGAAGCAGAGGTCCTGACGCCCATCCATGTACGTGAGAGTGGCGAGCCGTCTTTCAGGGCCACCCTGGCGGATGGCCCTGTGAACGGCTGGGACTTTTTCTCCATGTCCCCCCCGGAGGCGGCCCAGCGCGATGCCCAAAGGGTCTATGCCCTCCCTAGCCAGAGCATCAAAGGGATGCTGCGCCACATCTATACTATTGCCAGCGATTCCCGACAGCCGAGCCCCGACATTAGCCGTTTGAACCCGGTTGATAGGCTGTTCGGCTGGGTGGGACGAGGCCCCAACCAGGCTCTCATGGGGCGGCTGTCGTTCAGTTTCGGCCTGTTCGAGGCCCCTGAGCTGGTCTGGTTCAAAGTGCCCTATCCCTACGGCGAATGGCAGTACACCGGCGGGCGGTGGCAACACGTGCCTGGTAGTTCCGCTTCCCTGATGCGTATCGGCAAGACCTGGCGACTCTTCCCCCATGCCCCATTGGCCCCGATCGTCAAACGATTAGATGATTTCCAGCCCGATACGGCCCAGGCGAGCTACTTCAGAGCCATATTGCCCCCCGCTCGCGCCCACTTCACAATTCGCTTCTGGAACCTTGAGGAACAGGAATTGCAAAGGCTGATCTGGTGTGTGGCTTTGGAGCCAGGACTCGCCCACAAGATGGGGAAGAACCGCTACCTCGGTTTTGGCAGCCTCCGCTTGCACATTCTCCCGGACAGCTATCTCATTGACTGGGCGAAGCGGTATGCCGACCAGCCCGAAGAGAGTTGGCGTTTGCCCATTCAGATTGACGAATGGCTCAAGCCCGCTGTGGTTAAGCATTATCGAGGATTGCGAAGGGCGCTGAATGCTGAACGCCTTTGATTGGCTACGCCGGAGTCGAACTGGGGCTGAACTGTTAGCCACTTTGGAGTTTCTTGAGAAAAAGCCCGATCTTTTCGATGAGGAGGAGATCGGGCCTCCTCATTCTGCCCTGAGTGGCCCCTGCCAGCGGTGCTGGGTCTACCCTCGTGCACCTGCCTCCCATCGCGGGACAAGCCGCTATTGCAAGGCATGTGGGGCCATCCTGACCAGATCCAGCCGGTTGGGCCACACCTCACGCTGCTCAATCGTCATCTGGGGGGTTGTCAACCAGTTGCCAAGGCAACTGGAGGGTGGCGAAGGATTCCACGACAGTCACATCTTGGGTGCTTACGTCCATGATCAGAATCACTTCCTGCTGGTGATGCGCCGCCGGGAGTTAAAGACCTGGTTTCGGGAACTCGCCATCTATCATGGACCTGATCTAAAAGGGCTGGTTCAAATACTTCCTACCACGGGGATCGGGCGGGGAGTCAGCATGGGAGACGTCCTCTGCCGGGCCTTTCATCTTGAGGCTCGCTTCTCGATGGACCGGTTGCGTGTTCGATTCTTTTCTGCTCCCTATCAACTCCTGAAGCCCCATACACGCGATCAACTGGGTTTGCTCACCTTCGAGGCATCTGAATTTCTGAGCCTGCTGGAAATGGCAGCAGTATTTCGCACACTATTGCGCCCCGAAGCACAACGGGCCCTCCAGGAACTATTAAACCTTGACGACGCTAGCGAGGAGCAGTTTTATTGGGGACGATTCCTGGGTTATTTGAGCCCGGAAGCCAAAGATATGTTGAGCGCCTGGAGAATCCGGCAATGGCCCAGGAACCGGATCAAATTGTTGTATGAATTGGTGAATTATGTGGCCTTTTATCAGCCCGATTAATCTCATCCGTTACCTGTTTGTGTGGCGGGTGAACGGCTCGCTGGTTTGGTTACCCAAGTGCTTATCTGCCGAGCTTTCCCTGGTTCTGGGCACCATGATTGCTGACCGGCTGCCGACTCGCGAGGCGCACCACTGGCGCAAAGCCCTGGCCCCATGGGGTGAACGTGGTACGCTCAGGGACAAACTCAAGACAATCCCCGAAGCTTCATGGCCCATCGAGGCGGTATTGTTTGTCTACCCTCTGACCAAGCGGAGTTACGGGCAGGGAGAGGTGATTCTGTGGGAGCTCGAACTCATGGGAGAGAGTGCGGATCACGGACTCTTCCTGGAGACTCTCTTGCCGGTTATGGAGGAGGTGGCGACGACTTCCGACTCCCGGTGGCGTTATCAGAACAGCCTCTGGGGCCGCTTCGACATACATTCTGTCTACGTGGCCCGGGGAGCCACGTGGGAGCCCGTCGTACAGGAGGGGAAACTGGATTTGCGCTATCGTCCAACTCCTACCCAGTGGGCGGAAGGATTGGCTTTTGATGCCAGGTCAGAGCACGTGTTCGACCGCCTGACCTGGCTAACCCCGTTCGATCTTTCGACAGGCACAGGCAATGGGGAACGCAAAGCGAGCACCTCCCGTGGCAAGAAGGAAATACCGGCTGGTGAAGTGCCAACCTTGCAGAAGATTCTGGAGACTTTGATAGCGCGGATGAGTCTCTTCCTGCCGGGAAAACACAACACGCCCGACGACGTGTGGAACAGCTTGAGCACGGAAGAACGGTCATCCCTCCAGGCTGCTATGGAACAGGCCGCTCATATTCCTGTTCACCACCACGACATTCGCCCTGCCCCCAAAAATTGGCCGGGACGTTGGATAGGAACACAGACCTTTCCATCCATACCTTCTCCCATCATCCCTTATCTTGAGTTGGCATCCATACTCCACATTGGGAGGCAGACACACTTTGGGTGTGGCACGTTTGTCATAACCTGATTGGCACATGTATGGCCTACCAGCCGTGCTGACAGATGGGATCGGGAGGGATTAGATCGCGCTACTGGTGAGTCGATAACGTAGGCCAGATCCTCAGCCTGGCGGCCTGCGGGGCGATGTTGACCGTGACATAATATTAGAGCCAGAGGCGATTTCGGCAAATGCTGAAATCGCCCTTCCTGGAGATCACTGCGCATAATTACGCCCACCAGATTTTTAAGGAGTAACGGGAATGGATGTAGAATTTGGGAATGGAAAAAACATGCTGTATCGCTATTTGACTCCCAAGAGTTTTAAAGCAATGGCAGGCTTTTATCATCCAGATCCGGACTTCGATGAATTAACATATGGAGAGAGCGGCAGATTTTCTAATATGATCAGGAAGAATGTGAAACCTGGTAGCCATATATTCTTCCACACCACGATAG
>JAGGZG010000336.1 GCA_021162125.1 Anaerolineae bacterium | reverse complement strand
TCATTGTAGCCGCCTTGATTGCTGGTCGCCCTCTCCCGCTGGGGCGATTCTATCCTCAGCCTTGGCCTACTTCCTCCCTCAGTCCAGCAGGCCCTTGAAAAAACCTACACTTGTGAACTCTAGCTCCCCCCGTTCCAGGGGGGGAGGACAGGCTTCCCCCCTGCGCGCGAAGCGCGCGGGGGACTGAGGGGGGGAGAAAAAGTCGCCCCCTCTAGCTCCCCCCGTTCCACGGGGGGAGGACAGGCTTCCCCCCTGCGAGCGTTCAAGGGCAGACAGGTAGCCAAAATCTGAAGAGCAGGCATTGAAATTCTTAAGGCTCACTTATAGCCTGTCCTCCCCTGAACCCTCCTAACGACGGGGACTTCACGCCAGATGCTCCCTATCAGGCTCCCAGCAGATCGCGCCGGGCGGCAGCGACGATGCCGTCAATCTCGCGGACCAGGTCGGGCTCTGGAGCGGGGGGATGGTGTTCGGCCAGAATTTGAGCTTTGCGTTCGTGAGCCCAGTCGGCCATCGTTCGTGCCCCCTCGGCCCACCATTCATCCCAGCGCCGCCGGTCGAAGGTGGTGGGGAACCACAGTTCCCGGCGGAAATGCTTACGGGTGTGCACCTCGCCCAGGAAGTTGCCGCCGATACCCACTTTTCGAATCACGTCCAGGGCCAGGGTATCCTCGTTTACCTCAAAGCCACGCAGGATGCGCTTGACGTAAGCCGCCATCTCGTTATCCACGATGAGCTGTTCCAGGCTGCCCGCCTGATCGGCACCCAGAATACCCATGTGTCCGAAGGTGTCAGCCTCGGCCAGCGCGCCCATCAATAGGGTCATCCCCCGCTCCAGGCCGGACTGGACGTCCACCCGCTTGCTATCCGAGAGGCCGACGTTGACGTACACCGGCAAACCGTAGTAATGGGCCATCTGCGTCATGGCCACGGCCATCAACCCCTGTTCTGGCGAGCCGAAGCTAATCTGTGAGGAGCGCATGTCCATGATGTGTGGGATGCCGCCGTAGCACACCGGCACGCCCGGCCCAAAGGTCTGGGCCAGGACGATTCCAGCCAATATCTCGGCATTCTCCAAAGCCAGCGTGCCGGCCAGGGTTGCCGGGCCGGTGGCCCCGGCCTGGACCATCGGCCCAAAACCGATAGGCAGGCCGTATCGGGCGCAGGTGATGAGAATCTCCAGTCCAGTCTCCGGAAAGCGGAGTGGGCTGATGGGCTCAATGAAAGCGGCGATCATCGGGCGCTGACGGTGGGCCTGGCGTCCGCCGGTCACCGCCTCGTAGATGCGCAGGATGTACTCCAGTGACCGGCCGTTCGCCACCCACACGTGGGTAGGCTTGGTCGAGCCTTTGACCAGCTCGGCGGCCATCCACACGTCACGGTACTCGGCGGGGACGTCCAGGGCCATGGCCATCGCGCCGACGATGTCAATGTGTTCCAGCGCGTCGCTGACGCGGATCCCGGCGCGCGTGTCCTCCTGGGTAGGCTGTCGCCGTTCACCCCCATCCTTGTCCACCCAGGCAAACTGGCCCGGGCTGGAGACCAGAACAAAATCGCCGTATCCAAAGCGGGCAGTCCGCTCGGGATCACGACCGTGGAGAATGTACTGCTTGCCCGCCTGTTCGAGGGATTCAACCACCAGGCGCTCCGGGATACGGGCAATCTGGTGGTTGAAGTTCACGTCAGCGCCGGCCCCGGCCAGGGCATCCAGCGCCTCCCTATTGGGCAGGCTCACGCCTACATCGCGGAGGATGGCCAGCGAGGTGTGATGGACGGCTTCGATCTCCCGTTGAGTCAGCGCAGTCAGAATGCTGGGCATGGGTCACCTTTCGATTTCATCGCTATTTCTCTCAGGATAGGCTCTTTAATGCGCACCGAGCCACAGATCAATGGGTCTCTTCACCCCCTGAGGGCGGAAGGGCAGTTCCACTTTGCAGCCAGTGCGTGCCGACTTATAACCGGCGTAGAGCACTTCCATCACCACCCGGCCATCCTCACCGGTGGCGATAGGCTCCTCCTTACCCCGCACGCAGCGCGCGAAGTGCCGCATCTCCTGGGGGAAACCGTAGTTCCACAGCTCCTCGAAAACGGGATAGCTCCACCCCTTAGTGCTGGGGGCTTTCTCCACGGCATAGCCGTAGCCGTACTCGCTGAACGTCGGCAGGGCATTGCCCATGTGCAGGTTGGCATAGGTAACGCCGCCCTCACCGTAGACCTCGATACGGTCGTCCATGCCGCCGCGCCGCGCCCAGCTATCCTCGACCAGGCCGACAGCGTCGTCCTCGAACTCGATGATGCAGATGCTGTTGTCCTCGCCTTTGGTCTTATCGCCATGCACATAGGTGCCCATCTGGCACAGGACGGACTTGATAGCCGGGCGGTCCAGGAACCAATAGCAGAAGGCGATGCCGTGGCAGCCCATGTCCATGAAAACACCGCCGCCGGACTTTTCCACGTTCCAAAACCACGGGGAGTGAGGGCCGAAGTGCTTCTCGCTCTGCTTCACCAGGTAAATTTTGCCGAAAGCGCCCTGGTCGGCCATCTCCTTAGCCTTGACGTATTTGGGAGTGAAGAACAGTTCCTCGGCGTACATGAGTAGCACGCCCTGTCTTTTACAGACATCAATCATCTCGTCCGCTTCTTCCAGGGTCATGCACAGTGGCTTTTCGCACACCACGTGCTTGCCCGCATTAGCTATGTCCTTGGTCATCTGGGCGTGCAGGTAATTGGGAGCAGCGATGGTGACCATCTCGATGTCTTTTTCTTTGAGCATCTCACGATAGTCGTGGAAGACACGGGGGATACCATATCGCCTGGCCAGTTCCTCAGGATGGCCTGGCGTTGGCGAGGCGACAGCGACGACCTCGGCCTCTTCTGGCATGATCTGAAACGAAGCGGCGTGAATGTCCGCTTCGAACTGCGAACCAATGATCCCAACCTTGACCTTGCCTTTATTGGCCATTCTAGGTCTCCTTTCGCAAAAAGGAAGCCAGGTAGACAGGGGAAGAGTGCCCCCTGTCTACCTTTGTGGAGCAACCGGGTTTTTAGGAAAAACCCGGTTGCTGATCCCTACTTGTTCTTGGGGTTGTTGGGGCTGGTATCCAGGATGCGCTGCTGCAGCGTCGCGATCTGGTCCAGAGCCTCTTTACAACCGATCTGCCCGATGTAGGCCAGGTTCATGTAGTTCTGCTGGATGTCGAGCAACTGGGCGTACTCGGGATAGGTCCAGACGTCGTAGCCATAGCCATTGATGATGCTGGTCAGCGAGGCCCACTTGGCGGTGCCGGGCACCAACTGGTAGTCCAGCAAGTCCACGCGGGCGGAGGCGAACCCGGCCCGCTTGTCGTCCACCAGCATCTTCTGGACGTCCTTCGACATGTACCACTTCATGTACTCCCAGGCAGCCTCCTTTTGCTTCGAGAAGGCGTTGATGCCCATACCCTGCGAGCCGTAGGTGGCGGCGCGCTTGATGGTGCCATCGGGCATCTTGTGACCGGGGAAGGGGGCGTAAGCCCACTTGCCGGCGGTTTCGGAGACCGAGGGGTCGTCGTAAGCGCCAGCAAAGCTGACCCAGGTGAAGGACATGGCGAACTTGTCCGTGAAGGCAGCGCCGAGGATCTCGCTCACGAACCAGGTGGCCGTGGCGGGGTCCACCACGCCCTCTTTGTAAAAGCGGGTGAACATCTCGCAGCCCTGGACGGCCTCAGGTGAGTTGATGATGCCCTCGACCTGCCAGGTGTCCTCATCCCAGAACTTAGCACCGTAGGAGACGTGGAAGGGCAACCACTGCTGGGTGACACCATCGCTGATGCGGCAGGCATACCAGCCCAAGCCATAGCGGTCAATGGAGCCGTCGCCGTCAGTGTCAACCGTCAGCTTCTTAGCGTCATCAAGCATCTCCTCCCAGGTGTCCGGCGGCTTTGCATTTCCATCTTCGTCCACGATGCCAGCCTCGACGAAGAGCTCCGGCTGGTAGCTCAAGATCATCGTGCCGATGGTCCAGGGGATAAAGTAGAGCGGCACGTCGGTGTAGTCCTGCCAATCCTTTTCGCCGGTCAGCACACCGACAGGGATCGGCCAGCGACCATTGTAGGTGGCGTACGGCTGGACGAACATGGAATCGTAGTCAAGCCCATCCTTTTCGAAGTAAGAATCCAGCGGTTCGAAGCAGCCGTTCATGATCGCGCCGCCGTACCACTGGCTGTCGTACTCGAAGAGGTCGTACTCTGAGCTCTGTGAGGCGCAGATCTCGCGGACTTTCGACTCGACGAACTCATACGGTGGGCCGGTGATCTCCACCTTGATACCCGTTTTAGGGGTAAAGTATTTGTCGGCGAGCTCCTGCTCCACTGGCGTCTGCGGCCAAGCCAGGCTCAGGATACGGAGCGTGACCTCTTCCTCAACCGGCTCAGGGGTGGCGGTGACGACGACGACCTCCGGCGTGCCCTCAACGATGCGAGTCACTTCGACGGGCGGCTGGGTAACCACCACCTTCTCCGGCGTTGGGGTAGCACAACTGACCATCACCATGGCCACCACGACGAAGACTGACAACACAGATACTTTCTTGGTGTGCATTTCTTACTCCTCCTTGCTTAAAATGCTGATTCAGCAACACGGACTCTTCGGCCCGGCGGATCGAGTAGCTCATTCGTTAGCGATAGACATCCCTCCTTTCCGCACAATGTCAAAGCAAGGCAGACTCTTTTTCCCACCTTCCCAAATCACCTGGATTTGAGCAGGATAATGCTTCAGACGATTCGTCGCTGGGATGCGCGGTCGAAAACGTGAATGAGGTCGTCGTCGAACCTGGCGTGAACTGTCTGGTTAAGCTGCGGCTCGAACCCGATCTCATCCCGGTCGGCACGCGATTTCAGGATCACATCGCCAAGGGCCAGGTCCACGATGAGTTCGTTGCTCTGCGGTTCCAGCACATAGACCTCAGTTGGGACCGAGCCGGGCACCGGCGAGGCGGTAATGGATATATTCTCCGGGCGAATGCCCAAAACGATATTCTTATCAGTTGTACCTGCCTCAATGGCAGCTACCCGATGCGGAGGCACCGGCAGAGTAAAAGCGGGATGGACAAAGAAGAGCTGTCCCGCATCACGCTTGAGTTCACAGGGGATGAAATTCATCCGTGGCGTGCCTATGAAACCGGCGACAAACAAATTGACCGGCTGCTCGTATATTTCCTCTGGCGTGCCCACCTGCTGGATGGTGCCCATGTCCATGACGACTATTCTGTCGCCCATGGCCTGGGCCTCAACCTGGTCGTGTGTGATGTGCAGGGTGGTGATACCCAGATCCATCTGCAACCTCTTCACCGTAGCCCGTAACTCGACGCGCAGTTTCGCGTCCAGGTTGCCGAATGGTTCATCGAGCAGGAAGACGCGGGGGCGACGCACCAGCGCCCGGCCCAGGGCCACGCGCTGCTGCTGCCCGCCGGAAAGTTCTCTGGGATAACGCTCCATCAAAGGTTCCATGTGCGTCAAGGCCATGACCTGCTCCACCCGCTGCTGAATCTGTTCCTCCGCGAGGTTGACTGCCCGCAGCGGGAACTCCCAGTTCTGCCGTACGGTCATGTATGGATAGAGGGCGTAGGTCTGGAAACACATCGCCACGTCACGATCGCTGGGCGCTACGTTGTCCATCAACTTGCCGTCAAAGTAGACGTGGCCCTTCAATGGCTTGGTCAGGCCGGCCACCGTCCTGAGCAAGACGGTCTTCCCACATCCAGACGGCCCCACGATGACGCACAGCTCCCCATCAGCTACCTGGAAACTGATGTCCCTCAGTACTACGTTGCGGCCAAACCGCACCGAGACGTTCTCAACTTTGACCTCTGCCACGTTCTCCTCCGATAAGTCCGAAT
>JAGGZG010000308.1 GCA_021162125.1 Anaerolineae bacterium | reverse complement strand
CCATCATGCTGACCTCGCTAGCTATCGTGCGCGAACGGGAGCAGGGCACGATTGAGCAACTGATGGTCACCCCCATCCGGCCTATTGAATTGGTAGTGGGGAAGGTGGCTCCTTACGTCGCCGTCGCTTTCTTCGACGTGCTGGAGGTGCTGGCCATCGGAGTATTCTGGTTTGGCGTGCCGATCCACGGGAGCGTTCCCCTTCTCCTGGGGCTTTCATCCGTCTCCCTGTTAACCTCGCTGGGCATCGGCATCTTTGTCTCCAGCGTGGCCAACACGCAGCAGGAAGCGATGTTGATAGTGTGGCTGATGCTCCTGCCCTCCATTTTCCTGGCTGGTTTTTTCTTCCCCATCGAGGCCATGCCGGGCTTCCTGCAGGCGATCAGCTACGTCATTCCCCTGCGCTACATGCTGGTCATCATCCGTGGCATCATCCTCAAAGGGGTGGGGCTGGAGGTGCTGACGGGGCAAGTGATTGCCCTGGCCCTTTTCGGCCTGGCCATCATGGGCCTGGCAACACGCAGTTTTCGCAAGCGATTGGAGTAGGCACGGCGTTCTTTAACAACCGAATACGCAAATAGAGCGCGAAATTTTAAGGTTCCCCTCTTGACAAGCTCCCCTGACAGTACTATAATTAAACTGACCAGTCAGTCTAGACTGACTGGTCAGTTTATAGGATTTGAGACTTCCGAAGTTTGCCAAACCTCGGAAGTCTCTACTAGTCAACTGCCTTAAGGAGGAACTGAAAATGGCGCTGATCGTCTTGTTCATCGCATGGATTATCGGCGGGGCGTTGATCGGCTGGGGAGTGCCCAAGCTCTTCAAGAGCGAGCCGCCCTACGGGGTGGGAGTGGACATTTTGGCCAGCATTCTGGCAGCCATAGCCCTGGGAGTTCCTGAATGGCTGTGGATCATGCCAGCCCTGGGATTCAGCGGGATTATCAATCTGGTGGCGGCCATCGGCGACCCGCTGGGGTTGTCTCTCATCATCCTGTGGATTTTGCGGCGGGCGAAAGGATAGAAAACAGATAGCAGGGGGAGCTATGGTGCCGAAAGTTGACGTATCCGCCGAGCGCCGTGACCAGATCATCCAGGCGGCCCTGGCCTGCTTTACGCGCAAGGGGTACAACAACACTACCATGGACGACATCGTCGCCGAAAGTGGCCTGAGCAAAGGAACTCTCTACTGGTATTTCAAGGGTAAAGACGACCTGTTCAAGTCGGCGATCCTGTCGTTTTTCGAGAGATCTTTTGGACAGGAGGCCATCGCCGACCTGGAACAGTGCCCCACGGCTGCCGAGAAGCTGCGTTTCCTCGCCCAGGTAATAGTGGGGCTCGGCGAATGGACAAAGGGTATCTTTAACCTGTTCCTCGAGTTCTGGGCGTCGAGTACCCACCGCGAGGAGGCGGCCCAGTGGTGGACCGGCCTGCTCGTTCAGTACAAGAACATCCTCGTGGGAATCATCGAAGAAGGGATCAGGAATGGCGAGTTCAGGCCGGTAGACGCGGAGCCATTAGTGTGGGCCATGATGTCCACCTACGATGGGCTGGCGGCCTACGTCATGCTGATGCCGGATTTGGAGCTGGAGCGGATCAGCCATGTCTTTATCGAGACGCTCTTGCGCGGGTTGGTGGTAGATGAACAGGAAGGAGATTGAACCGTGGTGACAGTGCAAGAACAGACAAATAATCCTTATGACATCTGCACCTGGCGGCCTGCGTCTGAATGCGAGGGCTGTCCCATCGCGGGACGACTGAAATGCCGGTTCAACCGTGGCGACCTGCTCCACTTCATAGGGCTATTCGCCGGCTTTGCCCTGCCAGCTATCATCGGAGTGATCCGAGGCGGTTACGGCTGGTATCTCCTGGGGTGGGCTGCGTTCTGCCTGGTCTTTTTCGAGTTCTGGGAGATTCGTATCCTGTGCAGCCATTGCCCCTATTACGCCGAAAAAGGGCTAACGCTGCACTGCATCGCTAACTACGGTTCTCTCAAAGTCTGGAGATACCATCCTGAACCCATCAGCAAAGCGGAAACGGTACAGCTTGTGATCGGTTTTATCTTACTGTGTGGTTATCCGTTCCCATTCCTGATTCTCGGCCGACAGTTCGCCTGGGCGCTCGTGGCCTTGTGGGGGTTGGTCTTGTTCTTCTGGACGTTACGAAAATACACTTGCTCTCAATGTGTGAACTTCTCCTGCTTTTTGAACACGGTACCCAGGGTCGTGAGGGACGAGTATCTCAAGCGAAACCCCGTCATGAAAGAGGCATGGGAAGAAAGTGGCTGGCAAATCGGAGAGCAGCGATGATTGCAAAATGGTGATGCCCGCTTAGGCCAATCCCACCCGTGCTGCGCGTTCTTGCTCTGCGCGCTCGCGCATAGCCTGGCGCAGTTTTTTAATGTCGCGTGGTACCAGGATGGCTGTGAAGCCGAACAGTATCGCGCATACCACCCAGGTGCTCACACAGATGGCGATGATCGCCGTGTGCAGGGATGCGCGCACAGCGATCAGCCCAGCCAGGGCCGGGGCCACCGCCGAGCCACCCTGCTCGATGAAGTACTGAACGGCCAGAGCAGTGCTGCGCACCTCCGGCTTGGTGACATCATGGACGGTAGCAGTGACATTAGGCGAGGCGAAGGGCATAAACAACCCGGTGAGACCCAGGAACACGGCAAACAGAGACTGGTTGCCCACCGGGATACCCATGGCAATGAGCAGGAATGCTGCACCCAGTAGCACGGCGACGGCGCTGACCAGGGGACGGGCGCGAGTGGTGTACTTGAAGAACCAGTCTCCCAGGTTACCCCCGATGAAATACCCGGCCGACATTGCCAGGATGGCCACCATCATCGCTATGGTCGCCTCGCCGGAGGAGTACCCGCGCTCCGCCTCCAGGTAGCGGAAGAACCACGATGTGAGCACCTGCCAGGGAAAAACGCCGAAGAATCCTTGAGCGAAGAGCAGCAACAGGCTGGGTTTGCGGAAGAGGCCGACGACTACTTTCCTGTCAATGCGGTAAGTGCTTATTTCGCCCAGGTCGGCCAGTTCTGGCTCCGCCTGGCCGCGTTTTGCTTCCCGCACACTGAAGAAGATCAGAGCGGAGATGAGAATACCAACGCTGCCAGTGATGAAGAACACACTCCGCCAGCCCAGCAGGCTACCCAGTGTAGTGGCCAGAATCAGCCCCAACATGTAGCCCATCGGCCCGGCAACCTGCAAGAGACCGTAGACTTTGCCGCGCATCCGGGGGCCGAAATAGTCCGAGAGCAAGCTGTAGAGCCCAGGGTAGCAGGAATCGTCTATCCCGGTAGAGGCGCGGGTGACTACAAACAGAGGGAAAGTAGGGGCCAAAGCACTGATCCAGGTAGTGGAGCCCCAGATAAACGAGGCGAGGGCGAGCAGTTTAGCGCGGGCGAACCGGTCGTACAGGTAGCCCCACACCGGGTACAGAATGGCAGCCACGAAAATGGCGCCACTGAATACCAGGCCCATCTGAGCCTCGTTAATCTGAAACTCTTCCATGATGGGCGTGACCAGCGGGTTGACAAGTAACTTGTCCGCCTGGTGGAGGAGCATGAACAGGAAAAATACGAATACGACGAACCACCGATACCTGGAGCGCATGATTTCCTCCTTGCTATCCTACCCCTCTCTCGCCAGGCGGAAAAGGGATCGCTGGAGTGAGGCGACAGCGGGGATGAGGGCCGAAGACGAGGACAATTCGCTGACACTGGCCGCAATTGTACCACCACCCGCGTGGAAAGACAAGCGGGTAGGTCATGCTTGCAACATAACAGGTCTGGCTGACGACGATGAAGTAACGAAAATCTGGATGGTAATAAGGTGATGAGTTTTGAAAGTGCGAACGAGGTTCCTCCCATCATCGAAACCCACGCCCTAACGCGCGATTTCAAGAAGACGCGGGCGGTGGACTCGCTGGATCTGTCCATCCGGCCTGGAGAACTCTTCGGGCTAGTTGGGCCGGATGGGGCGGGGAAGACGACCACGCTGCGGTTGCTGGCTGGCCTGCTGAATATCACCTCGGGGTCGGCGAAGGTGGCCGGCTATGACCTGGCCCGCCAACCTGAGGCGATCAAACGCAAGATCGGCTACATGGCACAACAATTCAACCTTTACGGCGAACTGTCGGTGCTGGAGAATCTGTCCTTCTTCGCCGATCTGTACGATGTGGAAGTCTCCGAATTGCGAGAGCGCACCGAGCGGCTGCTGGCCTTCGCAGGTCTGACGGAGTTCAAGGACCGCCGCGCGGCGCAGCTCTCCGGCGGGATGCAGAAAAAACTGGCCCTGGCCTGTACGCTGATCCACCAGCCAGAGATTCTGCTGCTCGACGAGCCGACGACCGGCGTGGACCCCATCTCCCGGCGGGAGTTCTGGGACATCCTGACCGACCTGAACCTGGCAGGGACTACCATCGTGGTCAGCACACCCTACATGGACGAGGCTGATCGCTGCCTCAGAGTGGGCTTGATGTACGAAGGACGCATGGTCGTATGCGCCGATCCGCAGCAGATTCGCGCCCGCATCGAGGGGGAGTTGATCGAACTGCGCCCCGATGATTGGCAAGCGGCGTGTGCCCTGATCGAGTCGCTCCCCGGCGTGCTCGAAGTGCAGACTTACGGGAATCTGCTCCATGTGCTCGTTGATTCGGCGGACAAGCGTCTTCCTGAGATCGAAACCGCCCTGAGAAAGCACGGCCTCACCTATCGGGGTGTCCGCCGTGTCACGCCCCGTATGGAAGAGGCCTTTATCTCCCTGATCAGGCGATTGGAGGTGGATTGACATGTCGTTCCGTCATCTGCGGGCTGTCATTCGCAAAGAAATCAACCACATCTTGCGGGACCGCACGACCTTCGTACTCGTCATGCTGGTCCCCACCGCCATGCTCTTTATCATGGCCTACGCACTGACGGTGGACATCAAGCACGTACCAATCGCCGTGTTGGATTATGACCGCAGTCCGACCTCTCGTGCTTTCATCCAGCAGGTCACGGAGGGAGAAGACCTGGATCTGTACGCCCAGGTGGACTCCCTGGATGACATTGACAATTTGCTCACGCGCGGTGAAATCAAAGCTGCCTTGATCATCGCCCCGGATTTTGAGCACGACCTGCTATCGCTGCGGGGAATACCTCTGCAAATCATCGTTGATGGGACGGAACCAAAAAGCGGCGGCTTTGCCGTGGATCACATTGGGGGACGGGCCGAAGAGTTTATCAGCGAGGCCCTCGCCAGTCGAATCCGGGCCCTCAACGTCAACGTCTCCCTGGATTCCTTGCAGCCCATTGATCTGCGCGTGCGCGCTCTGTACAACCCCAGCCTGAAGCCCAGAGTAGATATAATACCCGGTTTGATCTCTATGGTGCTCGGTTTCCCCGCCTTGTCTGTGGCTCTGACGCTGGCTCACGAGCGCGAACACGGCACGTTGGAGCAGGTGCTGGTCACGCCGGTGGGACGCGCCGAATTCTTGTTGGGAAAGATGATCCCCTACATCATCGTCGGTTTGGCCAACGTGATTATAATGCCAGCCATCGCCAGGGTGACGTTTCACATTCCCTTTAACGGCAGTTTCCCCTTGTTTTTCCTGCTCTCTGCGGTCTTCTTGTTTGCGATACTCAGCATGGGTATGCTCGTGGGTGTGTTTATGCCCACCCAACCGGCTGCCCTGGCCCTTTCCTTCCTGGTTATCTTTTTCCCTGGTTTCTTTATGACGGGGATATTCTTTCCCATCGCCTCCATGCCGGCAGAGATGCGCATGGAAGCAATGTCCTTACCCGGAACTCACTACGCTACCATTACCCGAGGGGTGTTCCTTCCCGGCGTAGGATTGGATGTGCTCTGGCCCAACGTATTGGCGCTATTAGGGATGGGGATCGCATTCACGGCAGTCGCCGCGCTTTCCTTCCGCAAGAAACTGGGGTAATATAAGTGAGCAAGTAGCAAGTGAGCAAGTGACTTGCAAACTTGATACTTACAGACTTGCACACTTGCCGGAGGCATTATGTTCAAACGTATCTGGTCTCTTGCAGCCAAGGAATTTCTCCACCTTCTCCACGACTGGTGGATGCCTAGTTTTATGCTGTTCGGCGGCGTGATAGAATTACTCGCGGTCGGCTGGGCCACCTCTCGTCCAATGACCAACCTGCCACTGATGGTGCTGGATCAGGATCGCAGTGCCGCCAGCCGGGCCATCGTCACTGCTCTGGAAAACACAGGCACCTTCGCTTTCGAGGCCCAAGCACCCAATATGGCGGCCGTCCAGGACGCCCTCGACCGCAGCAAGGTCAACGCGGCTGTGATCATCCCTCCCGGCTTCGACAGTAAACTGGCGTCGCCCACGGGCCGCCCATCCCTGGCGGTTTTGCTCAACGGGGCCGAGAGCACTCCCGCGACAGCCGCTCTCCGGGCCGTCACAGGTGCCGTGAGAGAAATGGGCCAGCGCATCGCGCTTCGCCGCCTGGGGCTGGATGCGGATGAATTTGCCGGTTTCGACGCCAGCCTGCGGGTGTGGTTCAACGAGGCGCTTAATGAGGCGTTTTACACGACCCCCGCCGAACTCGGCCTGATGCTGGAATTCACGACGCTCCTTTTTGCCGCGCTCTCCTTCTCCCGCGAGCGCGAGTTGGGCACGTTGGAACAACTGCTGGTCATGCCATTCTCCTCGTTGGAGATTATCATTGGCAAATCCATCCCGACCATTCTGGTGGCCTTCTCCGATTTTGTGCTCATGCTCGGCGCGGTGCACTTTGTCTTTGGCATCCCTGTCCGGGGATCGTTGATTCTGTTGCTTGCCCTGGCTTTTGGATACCTGCTGGTCGAATTGAGTAAAGGATTGGTCATCTCCGTCGTATCGCGCAGCCAGCACCAGGCGTTCCTGCTGGTCATGATGGTCGGCATGACGGATTTCATGTTCACCGGATACGCCGCCCCCGTCGAGTCTATGCCCCGGGTGATGCAAATCGTGGCGAACGTGGTCCCGGCCCATCACTGGTTGACTATCCTGCGGGGGATTCTACTGAAAGGGGCTGGCCTGGATGTGCTGTGGCCCAATATCCTGGCGCTGGCGGTGCTGGGTCTGGTGATCGGCACATTCTCCCTGCGCTACGTGCGCCGGGCGCTGGATTGAACAAGTGGCTTGCAAACCTACAACACTTCAGGGAAGAGCATGAAAGGCAACGATTCTGCCATTGTGGCTCGCGGACTGACCAAACGCTTCGGCAATTTCACCGCCGTGGATGGGATTGATTTCGAGGTCCGGCGAGGGGAGATATTCGGCTTCCTGGGTCCTAATGGTGCTGGCAAGACCACAACTATCCGCATGATGCTCGGGTTGCTGAAACCAACCGCCGGAACGGTGGAGGTTCTGGGCGTATCAGTGAGCAAACACCCGGAGAAGATCCGTCCCCGCATCGGCTACATGTCGCAGCGTTTCAGTCTGTACAACGACCTGACCGTGCTCCAGAATCTGCGCTTCTACGGCCGGGCATACGGGGTGGAGAACGATTTGCTGAAAGAGCGCATCCAAGACGCTATCCAGATGGCCGGGCTGGAGGGTCACGAACGGACGCGCACCAAAGACCTCTCTGGGGGCTGGCGGCAACGGTTGGCACTCAGCGCCGCCATCCTCCACCGGCCAGAGTTAATCTTTCTCGATGAGCCCACCGCCGGAGTGGACCCCATCTCCAGGCGAGCTTTCTGGAACCTGCTTTACAAACTGGTCGCCGAGGGGGTTACAGTTTTCGTTACCACCCACTACATGGACGAGGCCGAACATTGCCACCGGCTGGCTCTCATCCAGCGGGGAAGGTTGATCGCGCTGGGCTCGCCGGAGGAGATCAAGCGGGACATGATGCGCGGTCAGGTGCTGGAGATTGCCCCCTCGAACACGGCCAAAGCGGTCAAGGTCTTGCGGGCCGCCCGCGAGGCCGGCCGGCTGCCGATCGAGGAGGTGGCGATGTATGGCGCGTTGGTGCACGTCGTCGCTCCTCAGGTGAAGCAGTATCAAGAGGCCATCGCCGCTGAACTGCGTCAGGCAAACGTCGAACCTGGGCCTATGGCAGTTATCGAGCCCTCTTTGGAGGACGTGTTTATCGCTTGCATGCGGTGATAAGCGGCAAGTGGACAGCGACTGGTGCCGCGCCAGCAATCGGTGGCGGAGTAAGTACAGCCGGGAGAGACGTATGAAACTGCTAATCCTATACTTCAGTGGCACTGGCAACACCGATTACGTGGCCCATTACCTGGCTCGTCAATGGGCCAATTTGCCCGTCGAGATTGAGTTGCGCTCGGTGGAACAGCAGCCGGCCGAGGCCGTGACCGATTTTGACGTGCTGGCTGCCGGGTTCCCCGTTTACGCCTGCGACTCCCCCCCTTTTGTCCAGGACTATCTGGATCGGATGGCGCCGGGAGAAGGGCGGGGAGCCTTCGTCTTCTGCACCAAGGGGGCCTGGGCGGGTAGTGCCGTATGGCGCAACCTGCACCGGTTGGCGGAGCGAGGCTACGTGCCCCTGGGGGGCGGGAGCGTGACCATGCCCGGCACCGACGGCCTGGCCTTGATCCCCAAAAATTCGCGGATGGCGCGGATGGCCCTGGAGAAGGACTACGACCACCTCGAGGACGCGGATCGCCTGGCCGAACAGATGGCGAACGTGCTATCGGGGCTGGTTGCCGGGCAGCCGGTTCAGGCCTTCCGCCAGCGCCTGCCCCGCCGTCTCAATCCCAACGGTGGCCTGTTTGACCGGGTGTGGGCGTTCTTGTACGAGTCGGTCGGCAACTATGCCCGTACCAGATTCTGGGCCGACGAGCGATGCACCGGCTGCGGGCTCTGCGCTCGGCTTTGCCCGGCGAACAACATCGAACTGCGCGAGGGACATCCCCATTTTGCGGATGACTGCTTTCTATGTATGCGCTGTATCCATGCCTGCCCCCAGGAGGCGATCCAGATCGGTAAAATCACGGTGAACAAGTTCCGCTGGCATGGTCCCCGGGGGGATTTCAAGCCCCTCCGCCTGCGGCCCCGGCCGGAGGAGAGCTCTTTGCACGTTAACAACTGAATATCTCTCATACCAAATCGAAGACTTGACAAGTTCTCCGGCTTGTGATATTATATTGAGCCGTTACTTAAATATGAGCAGCTGCTCAATATAATAAGTGCCTGAGGGCAGAACCATGAATGATCGCAAACCCAGCCGCCGTGAGCGACATACCGCCGAGACAAAAAACCGCATCTTGCAGGCGGCAAAGACGATGTTCGCCGAGCGCGGGTATCGTCAGGCGACTACCAGAGAGATTGCTGAGGAGGCAGACGTCGCGGAAGGGAGTATTTTCTACCACTTCGGGAGCAAACGGGGTTTGCTGTTGGCATTGGTGGAAAGTATCACGGATGAGCTACTGGGCCCCATGCCTCCTGCGTTTCAGGATGATTTGCTGACCTGGGTGAGAGAGGTGCTCCGCCGGCGGTTTGTACTGATGAAGCAATGCCGCGCCCTGTTATCCGTTCTCATGCACGAGGTACAACTGGATGACGAATTGCGGCAATTTTACGGAAAACGGGTGCTACAAACCACTGTCACCAAGCTAGAGGCCCAGTTGAATGAGCTGATTGCAGCAGGGAGACTGCGGCCCATCAACGCGGCGGTAGTGGCGCGTGCGGTTCTCGGTTCTTACCTCAGCTTCATGATGCCGTACCCCGACCCGCAACTGGAAGAACTTTCCCCGGAGGAGATTGTGGCCAGCCTGATAGATCTTTACCGGAATGGGCTACGTATGTTACCGGATGAGCAAGCAGAGAACGAGTCTGAAAGTGTGGATAAGGCATGAATCTACGACGTCTTTGGGCCATCGTACGGAAGGAGTTTATTCACATAACACGGGACACGCGCACCATAATCATCGTCCTGGTAATGCCCATACTACAGATGATTCTATTGGGCTATACAGTCCTGAATGACATCAAGGACATCCCTATGGCGATCTG
>JAGGZG010000360.1 GCA_021162125.1 Anaerolineae bacterium | reverse complement strand
TGTCAATCAGCGCCCCTAATGGGCCACCCATGGTCGGGTGATGTGGGCCACTCATATGCGGGTGGAGTGTGCCAAAACGATCGAGTCTATCGTGCTTTGAGAGGGAGCTCGACCGTGTTTGAAAAAGTGACTCGACCATGTTTTGCAAAGTGCTCCGACCGTGTTCGCAGGAATGGCCCACCCGTGTCTGCTCTACGCAGTCCACCGAGCGAGTGTGGCGTGCGGATTACAACTCGCTCTCAGCGGGCAAGGCTGGCGCAGCGCCGTGCTCCTCCTTTCTTCGCTGCCGCTGGCGATAACTGCTGCCGCGGATGGTCAGCGTGTGAGTGTGGTGGGTCAGGCGGTCCAGAGCGGCACTGGCCAGCAGATCATTGCCAAAGACTTCAGCCCACTCCTCGAAGGCGCGATTGCTGGTGACGATGATTGAGGCCCGTTCGTAGCGTTCGCTGATGATCTCGTACATGTTCTGGGCGGCCTGGGGAGTCAGTGGATAGAGGCCAAAGTCATCCAGTATCAACAGATCGGCCTTGAGGATCTTGCTCCACAAGCGGGTGTGTCCGCCGCTGGCCTGAGTTGCGTGCAGGTTCTTTAACAAGTGATGCACGGAGTAAGAGAGCACGCGGAATTCGCGCTTCAGCGCCTCCATGCCCAATCCATTCGCCAGGTGGCTCTTTCCCACCCCGGTCGGGCCGCACAGCAGGATGTTCTCGTGGCGGGTGATGAAGGTGCAGGTGGACAGGTCCTGGATCAGGGTGCGGTTCACGCCCGGCGCCGCCGCAAAGTCGAAATGAGCCAGGTCCTTTTGACCGTCACAGCCGGATTGGGCCAGACGGCGTGCCAGGCGACTCTGGTTACGTCGTTCCAGTTCGTCGTCAAGCAGCAGGGCCAGGAACTCGACGGGGGCGAGTTGACGCTCGATGGCCTGAGCCGCTCTGAGGTCGAGCGTTTCCAACATCCCCGACAGGCGAAGTTGGCGCAGTTTGGGAAGCAAAGGGTGGGTCATCATGCGGCCACCTCCTCGTCGTTGGCGAAGAACTCGTTGCCCGAACGAGCAAAGACGTGTTTCTGATCGGGCATGTCGGGAGTTTTCTCCGGCAAGGGTTCGCGGTCCAGGGCTGCATTCAGGATGGCTTTGATACGCCGGTAGCTGTGGTCGCCAAAGTAGAGCGCACGGGCACAGGCCGCTTCCAGTCGTTCCGCGCCGACGGTCTCTTCCAGACGCAGGATGGCCTGCACGGAGCGCAGCCGGTACAGCGGCCGGTCGCCCAGCAAGGCCTCGACCACTTGACTGGTCGCCTCTCCCAGCCGTGCTGCCACCTGCCGGCAATAGGCCGGAGTCCGTTCCAGGTAAGCCGCTTTGTGCTGGGGATAGTGTTCCAGGCGGGTATGCCACTCACCTGGCTGTAGGCTCCGTTCGTGGGTGGCAACCAACTCTACTCCCCGGTAGATTTCGACGATCCGCTCGCCGATGTAGGCGTCGAGTTTCTGCCCCACGTAGACGTAAGGCACCGAGTAGTAGCTTTTGTCTATGCGCACGTGGCAATCGGGGTGAACGGTGACCAATCTGACTTCGCGCAGGGTGAAAGGTTCCTCCGGCAGCGGCAACAACGCTGCTTTCTCGTGCTCGTCGAACAAGTACAGAGGAACTCGATGGGTCGTGCCGTGTTCGCGCGTCCCCGCTCGTTCCTTCACCCAGGTACGCAAGTGCTGGTTGGCCGTGTGGATGTCGAGAAACTCACGTCCGGCCATAAAGTTGCGCTTGACGTAATGTACCCCGTTTTCGACTTTGCCCTTGTGCCGGGGGGTACGTGGTCGGGTTGGGCTGATCACAAAGCCGTAGTGTTGGGCCATGCGCCGGTAGGCTTCTCCGATGATTGGATCGTGCACTTGCGCTTTGATCACCGCGGCCTTCAGATTGTCGGGCACGATTCGTTTGGGGACGCCGCCCCAGCTCTCGAAGGCGTGCCGATGCAGACCGATCCAGGTGGGCGTCTTCTGGTCGAAGACGAGCTCTGCATATTGATGGCGGCTGTAGCACAAGGTGGCGACGAAGACGTGGGCGCGCCGCAAGCGACCGCTGGCGGGGTCGTACAGTTGGCCCACACTACCAAAGTCCACCTGCGCCTCCTCGCCGGGGGCTGTGTGCACCCGCACGAATACTTCTGGGACAGCGGTTCGTATCTTGTTCACGAACCGCCGCACCGAGGAGTAACTGCCCCGATACTGGTAGTCGTCCTGTAAGTGCTGCCAGATCGCCATCATCTCGACGCCTTGCTCGACCCAATCCTGCACGACTTCCCGATACGGCTCCACGCTCGACGCGGCGTGCGCAGGTTGGGGAGGTTCTCCCCACGCCGCCGCCAGCGTGGCATCGTCCGGCAGAGGGCGGGTTTCGTCCAGGTATCCCTGCGCCTCTGCCCACGTTCGGTATTTGCCCACCGTCGTGCGCGACATGTTCAAGTCTCTGGCTATGCGCCGCTGACTCTCGCCGGCACGCAAACGATAGATCAGTTCTCGCATGTGATTCATGTGTATTCGCTCCATGTTGTTTGTCCTCCAGATATATATTCGAGTTGCCTTTCTGGAGGAATGATGCCACAATCGTGTCATTTGCGCAATCAGTGGCCTACGTTGAGCGACTACGGGTGGTACACACCTGGCGGCTATAGGTGGCCCATATCGGGCGGCTATGGGTGGCACACACAAGGTGACGATGGGTGGTACACATCGGGCGACCCTGCCTGGCCCACACCCGGTGACCACGGGTGGCCTACATTGGGCGGTCATGCATGGCCCATTATAGACCGGTCAGTTACACCTGAAGGGCTACTTCGGTTTGGCCGATTACCAGTGTTACCTGCACACGGCGATCTATCGCTTTGTGCAGTTGTCGTGCACGGCCTTCTGTCTTTACCGGCTCATTCAGTTGAAGGAGGATACCAGTGCCTGGTTGCCTCCGGTGCCGAAGGGAGTCTCACCGGCCAGTTTCGCTCACCTGCGGCGTGGACTACGCCACTTCATCTTTGGCCGGATACTATCCCCAGAGTTCGGCGAAATGCCGGAATTGAAGGATAGCCCAGGCGAGCTAGAGGCCATCCTCCGCATCGCGGGCTAATCAGCCGGTAATCCCTGTTTTACCCATCCTGCCCTCCCTTTTCGCGAAAGCAGGGCCATCGCCATTACGTCAAACCTTACCAAAGCGCCGAGACGCGGAAGGGAAAACCGCGAAAGTACAGCTGGAGAGAGCAAGTTGCGAGGAATAGGTTCGCATACCTGTACAGGGATGTATTGCGAAGTATGTCGCATATTTCCAGGTTATCCAAAAGCTCAGAAGCCTGAAGCGAGGTGATCAATGCATAGGGATGATCTTCCCCTAGTTTTGTGGACAGGGAGTTAAGCAAGATTCACATTGTTGATGAAACGAAATTCTTCGTCGCTTCGCTCCTCAGAATGACACCCTCTAAACCGTTGGGCTCGCCGAGAGTGAGCTTGCTTTCTCAGCAACACAATTGAGGGAGACCACCGGCTTTTCTTCATATTCACTTTTTCGGGGGAAGGTCGAATTTGACGTCGACTAGATAAGGCGCTTACAGCGCCAGCATCGACAAAGTTTTGTCGATAAACTACACGGCGATGCCGATGAGTTCGAACAGGTTGAGCATCTGGTGTTGAAGAGCTTCGTACTGGGCATCGATGGGATGTTGGC
>JAGGZG010000380.1 GCA_021162125.1 Anaerolineae bacterium | reverse complement strand
TAAGAAGAGAACCTCCCGCAGGTTCAAGAAACCTGCGGGAGGTTGTGGATCATGGCGAGGGCGTGGCCGTCGGTGTGGGGACGCCTTTGGCAAGCAGCACGTCCTCGCCGATGCCCAGTTCCTGGCACTTCTCCCAGGTGTAGCCCTGTTGCAGGGTCTCCTCGGGGTAAATCTCCTGCATAGCCGCGTACCAAGTCAGGCCGTCGGTGCGCTGGTAGTGCCAGTACTCGGTGCCTAAAGTGTCGAATTTCCAGGAGTAATCTTCTTCGTCATAGGCGGCGATGCGCTCCCAGCCATGCTTGTGGGCGATGGCGGTCAGGTCCACGAAGTAGCCCTCCGGCGGGAGCAGGGGTTCGCCGCCTTGCTCGTAAATCTCAGGTTCGAGGGAGCGATCCACGTTCCACCAGAAGCGCCACTCGCCCACGGTCATCGGCTCCCCTTGCGTGCCGTCCTGGGCCGCGCATTTGATGAACAGTCGCCAGTAAATCTGCGCACCGATGTCCTCCCGCACGCGCAACAGCCGATTTTCCCCGTTCTCGTCAATCAGGTCAAAGCGTAGGTCAACCGCGCGCCCGGCGCGGTGCCAGCTCAGATAGCCGTAGTTGGTGCGACGCGGCGGGCCGTAGCGCCGGAACATGTCGCTGACCAGGCCCAGGAAGTCGTAACCCGTCTTCTCGGCCACCTCGGCGCGCCAGGCCGCGTAGGAATCGGCCACGCGCTCGTTGAGATAGGGGAGCAGAGCGTACCCCGGCGCGCTGACCGGCATCTTCCGCAGGCCCAGGAGACTGCCCGGCTCCGGTGAGGGCAATGGAGTGGGCGTGGGAGCCGGGAGCGGAGTATCGGGCCAGGTGGCGTAGGCGACGGCCGGCTGGCGCTGACCGAAAGTACTGGCGGTGAGCCGTCGCTGCGCCCCACCGGCCAGATCGGTAGCGAAAAGATAGACCTCGCCGGGGTGGTAGGGATCGTAGACCTCGAAGGGTTCGCCGCGCACGTACTCCTCGGCGATGAGGGTCTGCCCGTCCGGGGCCCAGGCCGGCGCGCCGTCGTATACGTCGTTCACAGTGACGCGCCGTTGCCCGCTGCCGTCGGGACGCATGGTGTACAGCTCGGTGTTGCCATCGCGCCAGGAGACGAAGGCGATGGCCGTGCCGTCGGGCGACCAGGCCGGGAATTCGTCGTCGGCGGGGTTCTGGGTGAGGTTGTGCAACGCGCGCGTGGCCAGATCGAGGGTGTATATCTCTTTGTTGCCGTCGCGCCAGGTGGTGAAAGCCAGCGTCGAGCCGTCAGGTGACCAGGCCGGGGCGTAGTCCCCGGCTTTTTCGTTGGTCAGGCGGACTGGGGCACTGCCCGCAGCCAGGTCCAGCAGGTAGAGCTCCAGGTTGCCGTCGCGGTACGACTCGAAGGCGAGAGCCGCGCCGTCGGGCGACCAGGTGGGGCGTCCGTCGTAGGCCAGGTGGTCGGTCAGGCGGGTCACCGTTCCGCTGGCCACGTCCAGCAGGTAAAGCTCCCAGTTGCCATCGCGATGGGACTGGAAGGCCAGTCGTCGCCCGTCGGGACTCCAGGCCGGAGCTTTGTCGTCGGCGGGGTTCTGGGTGAGGTTGACGATGGTGCCGTCGTCCAGGGCCAGCAAGTAGATCTCGTCGTTGCCCTCGTAATCGGAGACGAAGGCGACGGTCTGCCGGCCTGGAAGTGGAGTGGCCGTGGCTGTAGGCACTGGGGTGGGTGTCGGTGAAGGGGAAGGATATGGGGTGGGAGATGACGTGGCAGTCGCAGGCGGGGCCGGTGTGTTGGTCGCCACGTCGGCTGGCGAGTTACAGCCAGCGGCGATTAGTGCGGTCAGAAATGTGATGATGAGCGTTCGCCGGAGCATGGTGGTGTCTTTTCTCAGTCGGCTGGAGTGGGTGCCGGCGGCCCCATGGTGAAATAGTTGTACACCGTGGCCGATAGGCGGCGGAACAGGGGGAAACATACGTCCCAATCAATCCAATCGCTATCTTGCCAGATGAACAATCCAAAGAGATAGTCCCCGCCGGGCGAGAACACGATTCCTACGTCACTGCGCGTGGCTCCCACCCAGCCGTGCTTGTGGGCGATGGGCACTTCTGGCGGGACGCTGGCCCCGATGACGGTGCGCACGGGATTGGTCTTCAGCCAATCCAGCATCTCGCAGCAGGCCCCGGCGTCCAGGCTATCGGGATAGGTCTCCAGCAGCAACCCTCTCCCCTGGCAGCCATCGTAAAGGGCCGTCCACAGGATGACCAGGTCGGCCAGGCGGGTCTGCATCATAGCATCAGGATGGGTGTCAATGGCAGCCTCGGCGGCGGGCACGTCCTCGTCCTCGGGCAGGTCCAATGGCGGGAGCGCGGGCCATTTGGCCCCGCCCTCGACGTAATAAGGCTGGCGCATGAAGGTGCGAATCATCCCCAGGTCGGCGAAAGTCTGGTTGACGGCCTTGATCCCGGCGATGGCGTCCTCGCCACCGCCGATGCCCATCAGCACCAGGTTAGAGGCGGCGTTGTTGCTCTCGGAGATCATGTAGGCGATGTTGCCTCGAATCTCATCGGGCGGATCGCCGTCCCAGGTGCGGTAGGCGGTGACCAGGATGCCGGCCTTGAGCAGGCTCATCCCGGAGTACACGACGTGCAGGTTGTAACTAAGAGCCTCTCTGCTGGATAGATCAGCCACGTACAGGCTGGTCACTCCAGGAAACTCGTTGCTGATGTCCAGCAGCAAGGGCTTCAACCCGTCCTCCAGGCCGAAGTGGGGCGGGGTTACATCGGTGATGACCAGAGAGACGGGCGAAGGGTCGTCGGAGGCGATGGCCGTCTGGATGCGGGCGATGGAGGCCTCGACGTCGAGTTCGCGCCCCATGCACCCCGGATCGAAGGTGTAGGCGACGCGGCTGGCCTCCGGCGGGGTCCACCAATCGGGCCAGCGGGGGTCGGGGGTGAGGGTGGTGGTCAACACACGCACCGGTTGGGGCGGGATGCTCACCCTGGCGGCGATGGGTTCCAGCAGAGCCTCAAGTTCGCTCACGGACAGGGATGGCGGCCGGCGGGTCTGCACCGGCATGACAACGGTTCTCCGCACGGGATCAGGCGACAGGAACGCGGCGCGGATGCGCTCGACACCGCCGGTGGTGTCCAGACGGCGTTCTTCCTGGCCGGGGACGAAGCGCAGCGCCTCAGCGTCCAGGGCGTGCTCGCGCAGGGGTTGGTCCACCTCAGCGGCCAGCTCGTCCAGGAAAGCACTCACCCGCGCCTGGTCCAGGCCAGCCTGCAGAGGGATGTCCTCGTCCAGCGGCGGCGGGGTGCCGAACAGGAAATCGCCGAAGGTGAGGCCGGCGCTCAGATCGGCAGCGGCCTGCACCATCGCGGCCACGTCCACGCGGAAGCCGGCCTCCTCTGCGGAGAGGGTAGCTTCCTGGTCAAGGTAGCTCAGGGTCACCGGCGCTTCCAACGGGGCAGCGATTTTCTCGTTGACGAGGGTCGTTGCCTCGTCGGGGGTCAAGCCGCCCACGTCCACGCCGGCGATGCGCACGCCGGGCCGGATGCGAGCGCGGTAGGTCTGGTAGACGCTGTAGCGCCAGCCGAAAAAGGCGGCCACGGCCAGGGCGATCACCGCGACGGCGGCCAGTATGACCTGGCGGCTTCTATTCTGGTGTTTTGAGAAGTCCTGGTCGGTCATTGTCAAAGTTCTCTACTGATTTGAAAAAGTGTTCCGTATGTGTAAATACCTATTCCTGCGTTTTTTGCCGCATTTCGCACTCTTTGAGAACAGTCCTGGCATAATATAGCGAGCTTGACCTTTCTTGCGGGATATCTTTTTTCGACATCGTTCTTGTAACTCAGAACCTGAGCAATAACTGAATCCCTCGGAAATCCTGCTTTGATTTCTAATAGTATAATCTCGCCCCGATCATTCTCCAAGAGCAAATCAACTCGTCCAGAGGGTAGGCGTTCTTGTCGCGATACGATTCTTGATCCCTTTTCAAGGACTTCTGGAAACCTAAATATAAGTTCTTCTAGCTCTCTTTCGGAATAATCGGAATCCATGATTAAACTTTCCCCATTTGACGATTCGACTTCTGGTTTTGTTTCTTCAACTTCTCCATGTATAGATGCTATTTCACTGAGAAGATATCTCACATCTCGTCGGGTTATATATCTGGGCGTCCGGGTGCAAGATGTGATGCATTCGCTATCGCTCAGGGTCCTGCCCCTCTTATCCCTAATGTCAAACTCGATTCTTTTCCCTTCAAATTCTAATCGTTCAGCTAGATCCCTATCGAACGGCAGAGGAATAGCCAATTTGCCTAGAGACTTCTTGGGATCCCCAAAGACGATTATGTCATCCCTGTCCTCTTCTCTTTCGTTCTCATGATCGTAGTCTGGCCACCATCCAGGGTACTCTTCGGGATGAATGTGTGGATTTCTGAAACCCTTCCGGATATTATCATCATGTCTTGCATCGAATCCTTCCACGACTTCAGAGACAAAAAAATGACCTGTAATATATCGTTGTCCGCCTATCGTGGTGTGGAAGAATATATGGCTACCAGGTTTCACATTCTTCCTGATCATATTAGAAAATCTGCCGCTCTCTCCATATGTTAATTCATCGAAGTCCGGATCTGGATGATAAAAGCCTGCCAT
>JAGGZG010000132.1 GCA_021162125.1 Anaerolineae bacterium | reverse complement strand
GCCACGATGGCACATTCCGAACGGCCCTGGTTCACTCCGGCAGCGGAGGATACGTCAGTTTGTGCAGTTAGATGTGGAAAGAGAGGAAAGAAGCGAGGTGGCGTAGCAGAAGGTACGACGCACCTTGCCCGGTCAGCCGATTAAGCCGACGGTGCCGATTCAGCTCAATCGAGTTCATCGGGTGACCCCATCGGCTGTCCCCAACGACGTGCCACACCCCGCGCAGAATTTGCGGCCGGCAGGGTTCTCTCGCCCGCACTTGGGGCAGGTCACTGTTTGGGGTTTCTTGCGAGGTTCAACGAATTGATGTGGGAGCTGGAGAAGATGGGAGCATAGAAAAACCTGGCCCACTACACGATGTCCGCCAGACCTAGCTCCGCCAGCTTTTCCTTCGTCGGGATGCCATTGCTATCCCAGCCCCGCTGCTCGTAGTACATATCCAGCAGCTTCTCCACCGCCTCCCACTCGGTTTTCTGCCCTTCCGTGGCCCCGTAGGTAGCTGGTTCCTTGTAGAAGCGCGGCGGCGGATAATCCCACTCCCGCCCGAAGCCCTCGATCTCCCGCACCCAATACATGCGCGTCAGGTTCCACACCCGTTCGGAGAGCTTCATCATGTCCTCCCAGGAGCGGTCCACGCCGGTGATGTACTTCACCGCCTCACCCCACAGGTTGGGTGGCACGCCCAGCTCGATCCACTGCAGACGACAGCCGCCGGCGCAATCGTACCAGGGGCGGGCGTGCTGGAGCTCGATGACTTTGGCTACTTTCCCCGGCACCACCTTGTCACGCCCGACCTCAATGTCGTAAGTGATGGCCCAGGCGCGGTTGTGATGTGCCCCCACGTCACAGGTCATGTAGGCCAGAAGCATCGAAGTGGCGTTGTGGGTGTCGTACCCGCTCTGCTCCATGCCCTTGACGTGGATAGCAAAGTCGGCGCTGTCCTGATCCCACACAGCAGCCGCGTACTTGACCCCCTCGGCCAGCACCGCGCCAATGCCCTCGCGGCGGGCGATCTTCTCGATCAGGGTGAAAACCGCGTCGGCATCGCCCCATTCCAGCTTGAGGCCGCCGGTCTCCTTCTCGGTGATGATCCCCTTCTCGAAGCACTCGATGGCAAAGGCGATAGCATTGCCGGCGGAGATGGTGTCAATGCCCAGTTCGTCGCAGAGCCAGTTAGCCTTGGCCACGTCCTCGATGTTGCTCAAGGCAACGTTCGACCCCAGCAGGGCAATGGTCTCGTACTCCGGCCCTTCGACGTAGAGATCGTGCTTCTTAGAGTAAGAATATTTTCCGCAGGGGCTAGGGCAGGCGAAGCAACCCTTGTCGGTTTTGACGATGGCCTGGCGCATCACTTCGCCGTAGAGATTCTTACCCTCTTCGAAAGCCCCGGCCTGGAAATTGCGGGTGGGCAGTGCGCCGTTCTCGTCGCACCAGGAGACCACGCTGGTCGTCCCGTAGCGTTGCCAGGCCTCCATTGCCGGCGCGTCCTTGCAGGCCTTGAACAGCGCGCGACCATGTTTGATCAGGCCCTCCACGTCGGCCAGGGGGATGTCTTTGGTGCCGCGCACGGCGATGGCTTTCACCTTCTTGGAACCCATCACCGCGCCTACGCCACCGCGTCCCGCCTGACGACCCCAATCGTGCCCAATGCAGGCATACTTGACCAGACTCTCCCCGCCAGGGCCGATGCAGGCAATCTGGAATTCTTCTCCTAGCTCATCCTTCAGCTTCTTTTCCAGGGAGATGCAGCCCATCCCCCAGTAAGGGCTGGCGTCGCGGATTTCCACCACGTCGTCGTCAATGAAGATGTACACCGGCTGCTCGGACACGCCCTCTAGGATAATGGAATCGTAGCCCGCTTGCTTAAGCTCCGCAGTGAGCATCCCGCCCACGCTGGACGATGCGTACCCGCCGGTGAGCGGGGATTTCGTCGTCCAATCCATTTTGCCCGCGCCGGGCACCAGCACGCCGGAGAGCGGCCCCGTGGAAGCGATGAGCTTGTTTTCCGGCCCCAACGGATCAGCACCCCGGGGCACCTCGGTGTACAGGGTGTAGATGCCAAATCCCCGCCCGCCCAGGAATTTCTCCATGACGCCGGGGTCAGTAGGTTCTTTCTTAATCGTCTTATCGGTCAGGTTAATGCGCAAAATCGTGCCGCCGTATCCGTCCATTAGTCTTTACCTCCTACTCGATCCACAGTGCGTTGGTCCCGCACACTTCCACGCACTCACCGCACAGGTCGCACTCGAAGGGTTTGTCGCCGTAATCGGGGTGAGTGAAAATCACGCCCTCGGGACATTCCTCAATGCAGGCTCCGCACTCGATGCAGTCGTCCCAGTTAATGTAATAGGCCCCTTTCTCGTTCTGAAGAATGGCATCCACCGGGCATACCTCGGCGCATTGCCCGCACTGGGTACAAGTCTTCACTTCGAAAACTCCGGGATCGGGGAAATGCGGGATGATCGCCAGCCGCGCTTTCTTGGGATTATTCACCCCGAAGCGGGACAACGAGCAGGCTACCAGGCAGGCCCGGCAGCCCGAACATTTGGAACTGTCGGCATGAAGGTACATCTTTCCATCTCCTTTGATCTTTGATAATCTTAGCCGAGGATAAATGGGCTCGTTGGTACATGAGAGAGAACGCTTCTTCAAGGATATAACACTTGCCCAAAAATGTCAAACAATCAAGTGCCCGGCACTTCTAAAAGTGCCGGGCACTTGCCGGGTATCTGAGGGTGGGGATTCTATTCGGTGGTGATCATCACGTTGGTCTTCTGGCTGTCCTCGTCGTAGGTGATCATCAGGTTTGCTGTGCGGCCTTCTTTGGTGAACTCCAAACTGGACGTGCCTTCCATGCTAAAGCTGGCATCTGGATTCTGAGTCCAGCCGTTGGCCGGCATCTGGGCCTCGTAGAAGGCCACCACGTCCTCGACTGAACTGGCGGTGGAGTACATTATCATCCCTTCCATAGCCATGTCCACCTTGGCGTCGTCCATGAGGGGGATGTCCTCAGGCAAACCGGTCTCAGCACCCGAAGGGGGCTCAATGACGATGTCTGCGTTGATGTCGTAAACCTCGTACTCTATTGAGAAATGCTCTGGGCGCTCCTTATCCTCGCCCATCAAGCCTTTCCCCTCCGCATCGAGCGTGTACTTGATGGTAAACCCATCCTTCGCCGAAATCCATACCTCTCCGTTGGCCTTTTCCAGCTCCACCTCGCCCTGCCCCATGGCCATTAACGGCATCGTCTCGTCGAAGACATAATGGCGGCAGGGAATGCCGTTCACGGTCTCGTCTCCAACACGGCGAGCGCCCTCAAGCCCACCCGGGATGTCTCCCTCAGCGAAGTCAAAGAGGCCCTGCCCGAAGGTCATGTCTGATTCGTCGGCGGATACTTGCATCCAGCCTCCCATTTCCTCTCCCATGTTCATCCACGCCTTGTCGCCGATTTGGATGTACTCCATACTGCCGATGTCCGCTTCGGTTGTGCCGGTACTGTTTATGACAACACGCTGGGCGGCGGGGTCTTTGACGTACTCACCTAGCATCTCCATGCTGCCCTCTTCTTTGGGTTCATCGAGGGTTTCCCACTTTATTATGATGCGAGAGCGATAGGTGTTAATCCAATCCAGCTCTTCCACCGATGTGTAGGTGATTTCTTCTTCCCCGGTCTCACCCGGCACGGCTGTGGGTTCCTCACCTGACGGGGCCTGGGTAGCTGCAGGCTTTTCTCCTGACGGAGCTTGAGTAGCTGCAGGCTTTTCTCCTGACGGAGCTTGAGTGGCTGCAGGTTTCTCACCTCCCCCTCCCACCAGGCCGCCGAGATTGCAGGCCATGGTGGAGAGGGCCAGGATGAGCAGTAACGAAATAGGTAATACGATCTTTTTCATTTTTATAGTCTCCTTTGTTTTGAATTGCGAATAGCGAATTTGCGAATAGCGAATCTTGAATAACTATCACCTCCTGTGATATTGGGCCACGCTGGGCCGGATTAACAAAAATCGCATTGAGTATAACACAGCCTTCTTACAGCACCTTGACAGTTGCCTGAAAGGGGTCTGACGGCAGAAGCACCAGAAACCCCATTAACCACGTCAACTGGCGCCGGTGATCTCCAGCCACAAGGCGGCCCACTCGGCCAGGCTCAGGGTCTCCGCCCGGCGATGCGGGGCGATCCCGGCGCGTTTCAGGGCGGCGACCACTTCCTCGACCGGGCGGCCTAACCCCTGGGATAGAGCGTTGCGCAGTTGTTTGCGCCGCTGGCCGAATCCGGCCTGTACCACGCGGAAAAAACTTTCCACATCGTCCACAGGCACAGGGGGCTGGTCGTAGACGTCAATCCGCACCACGGCGGAGTCCACCTGCGGTGGCGGGTAGAACGCGCCGGCCGGGATGCGGCCCACGATGCGCGGCTGGCCGTAGAACTGCACGCTCACCGCCAGCAGGCTCATCTCGCCGGGGCCGGCCACCAGCCGCCGGGCGACCTCCCGTTGCAGGGTGAGAACCATCAGGCGGGGGCGGGCCGGGCTCTCCAGCAGGTGCCGCAGCACAGCCGAGGTGATGTAGTACGGGAGATTGGCCACCACCTTGTACACGGGACGTCGTTCCGGGAACAGGGCAGCGGGATCGAGGGCCAGGATGTCGCCGTGAATGATCTCCACGTTGGGGCAATCGGCCAAGATCTCGGGCAGAATAGCGGCCAGGCGCTCGTCGAGCTCCACGGCCACCACCTGTCCCGCGCTGGTCGCCAGCAGGCGGGTCAGCGTGCCCAGCCCCGGGCCAATCTCCAGTACCGAGTCGTCCGGCGTTAATTCGGCAGCGTCCACGATGCGCTGTAGTATGGCCGGATCCTCCAAAAAGTTCTGGCCCAACCCCTTTTGCGGACGCAGATTGTAGGCGCGTAGTAGCTGGCGGACTGTTTTTCGACACCCAGCGGAATTCAGTTCAGTGAAAACAGAGTCAGATCCGATGTGCATTTTTGACCCAGGACGTGAAGCGTGAATCGTGGCCCTCACGAATCACGTTTTACGCATCACGGCTTACCGGCAGGCAAAGGGACGTTAAACAGGGGACTATGTTCACGCTTCTCACACGCTCAGTATATGCTCGCTCACCTGCGCTCTCGTGGCCAGTTGGGCAATATCCAGTGGATACGGTTGGCGGGCGGCACCGGGGTGAGCACGTACACGTTCACCCAGCGGTACCACGGCACGTAATCGTCCACGTCGTATCCCAGATCAATGCGATGTCCCTTGATCGCCCCACCAGTATCCCCGGCCACTCCTTCACCGTAGCCAAAAACGTACACCCTGGAGCGTAGGTTGATCACCCGGGGATCCACGGCCACAATCCCACGATGCATCCTCCATCCCAGATAAGTGATACCGTAATAAGGATGGTCTGGGTCCTTGCCACAAGTAGCCTCGGTGTATGCGGTGGCCAGCATACGAATCTTGCGCCAGTACTGGAACGTGCCATCAGGGGTCTCTAGGTCGCGGATGACGATTTTGGTGCCGTAGGCAATGATCCTGGTGGTGGGCTCCACGGCCACCCACTCATCCTCCAGTGTGCGACTGACCTCGCGCCCGTCGTGATAGATCACCCGCAGCCGACTACGGTGTACTCCATCGGCCCCTTCCTGCACCAACTGCCGCTGATCAAGCTCCATCTCCGCATCGGGCTGCCAGGCCGTTTCGAAGGGGATGGGCTCCTGCTCAATGACAGTGGTTTCTTGCACGCGCACCACGCGGATGCGCATGTCGTCAGTCACAGGCGCGGTCAGGTCGGGCTCGACGTAATCGCGCCCCATCAGGGTGATCCCCTGCTCGGCCAGCACCTCGGCGACGGTCTGGCGGCGGGTGCGGCTTCTGATAGTCCGCCCGTCCACCGTGATCTCCACCGGCCTGGCCCGCTGGATGTAAACTCGCATCCCACTGGACACGCGGCTGCCCAGGCTGGGATGTACCTCGTCGCCCAGGTAGAGAGTGATGCCCTCGGCCCGGAGGGCCTCGCCCACGGTGGGCAGGGTGGTGTAGAGTATGGATGTAGCCCCATCGTCGCTCAGGTAGAGGGGCATGGCCCGGCGTACTGCGATCTGGAGCGGCGGGAGATCACCAGGTGACCCGGATAGCATGGAAGCCCGGCCCACACCCCGGCCGCTGACGGCCCGGGGCGACGATGTCGTCGCCTCGGTGTCAGGAGCCAGGTTCACCTCGCGGCCATCCACCATCACTCGATCGTAGGAGCCCACACTCACGCCCGCCTGCTGCAGGATCGCGGCCACGGATTGCTCGTGAGTGCGCAGCGAGATGGTGCGCCCGTCGGCCTGGATGCTCACCGCCCGCGCCTGACGTACCAGCACAACCTGTCCGGAGTGCAATGGGGTGTCGGGCGCGGGTTGGACGATGTCCTCCGGTTGAAGTACGATCCCCATCTCACACAAAAGGTCGCCCACCGTGGTCTGATGAGTGCGCACCGGACGGGGAAGGCCATTGACCACTACGGTGATCGTTTCGCCGGTGCGCAGATAGCCCGCTGTGAGCAGACTGCCCAGGGCCAGAATGACGAGCAGTGCCCACAGGCCAGTTTTGGGCCGCCAGTGAAGCAGGCTGCGCACAAACGTGCGCGGCCCGGGGCGGATGTATGGTTTTGCTGGGACAGATTCAGCGCTCAATCGCTTTCCTCAAACTATCGGCGTGGTACTACTCAGTCATCGCCCGCGCCGCCGATTCCCCGGCCAGCCAGCCGGTGGAGAAGGCCGCCTGGAGGTTATACCCTCCGGTATCGGCCTGGACATCCAACACCTCACCGCAGAAGTACAGCCCGCGCACCAGCCGCGATTCCATCGTCCTCGGGTTTATTTCCCGTGTGTCCACCCCGCCCGCCGTAATAATCGCCTCGGCCAGGGGATGGTGTCCGGTGATGACCAGTCGCAGGTCCTGAAGCAACGTCCGCACGCGGGCCCGCTCGTCAGCGGTGATCTGGTGAGCAGGCTTGTCGCCTGGAATGCCGGCCAGCGCGGCGAAAGGGTCCACGAGCTTGCGCGGCAACAATCCCTTGAGAATGGCTCGAAAAGTCCGTCTGCCGTACTGATCAAGATCGCGGAGCAGCCGCCGATCCAACTGTTCTTCGGAAAGTGCTGGTTTGAGATTGATGCTCAGCTCCAACCAACCCTGGCCCAGGGCATCTACTGCCCGCCCGCTGAGGGTGAGGACGATGGGGCCAGACACTCCATCGTGGGTGAAGAGCATCTCCCCGAACTCGCGGCCAATCTCCCGCCCATCCAGCAACAGACGGGCTTCCACGTTGCGCAGGCTGAGCCCTTGCAGCCGGGGAGCCAGGTCACCGCCGGTCACCAGAGGTACCAGGGCCGGGCGGATGGGAACTACCGTGTGTCCCACGCTCTCTGTCAGACGGTAGCCATCGCCGGTGGAGCCGGTGCGCGGGTACGAGGCTCCGCCCGTGGCCACAATCACCGCTCCGGCGACAATCTCTTCCCCCGAGCCGGTGCGCAAACCCCGGACGCGCCCGTGTTCAACCACCAGCGCGCTGGCCGCCGTCCGCAGGCAGATGCGCACGCCCAGGTGACGCAGTTCCGTGACCAGAGCCTCGGCCACCTGATGGGCATCACCGCTGGCGGGGAACACCCGCCCACCGCGCTCGACTACAGTGGGCACACCCCGCTCTGCAAAGAATGCGCGTAGGTCTTCGTTGAAAAAACGGCTGAACGCGCCGTAAAGGAAAGGGCCGGTGGCCCCGAAATGGTCAATGAAAGTTCGGAGATCGGCGACGTTGGTCAGGTTGCAGCGACCTTTCCCGCTGAGGCGCAGTTTTTTGCCCAGCCGATCTGTCTTCTCCAGAAGCCACACCTGGGCCCCCAGTCCGGCAGCCCGGCAGGCGGCCATCATCCCGGCCGCACCGCCACCGACCACCGCCACCCGCTGCTCCCCTACCACTTACCTCTCTCCCAAAGAAAAGGGCTGGCCCCAGTGACCAGCCCCGCAGATGAATCAAAAGGTGGTCGTGCACCCCCCGTCGAACCAGGTCGCCTGACTTGCCAGAGCCAGCCAGCTCCGACCAGGCACCCCTGCGGCACCCAGGAGTGACTGCTTACCGTTGCTTCCTTCCGGACCTGGCGGGGTTCACAGGCTCCTGCCGCGCAGGACCCAATCTTCTGCACCGCCTGACTCCGGTAGTTTCAGGGACGCTGGCCCTCGAGGGGGAATTCGACCCCGCTATAGCGGGTTGCGGGTACAGGGCACCGCTAGCTCCCCGTCTAGCACGACCGAAGTCAATGTTACCCCAGGTGGGGCAAAAAGTCAAATCCACGGACAAGCAGGGCTTGCACAGGATGGACATTCGCTGCGCAAGCCCGCAAGCGTTACCGTGGATTCGTCACTGGCGGAAGGGGTGGGATTCGAACCCACGGTGCATTGCTGCACACGCGCTCTCCAGGCGCGCCTGATCGTCCACTCCAGCACCCTTCCGGGAACAAAAAACATTATACCACGAATGGAGAAATCGTTCAAGTCACAACCTGCCTACTCCTCACCCACGATCACGTCGTAGATGGCCTGGAGCTCCTCCTCAGAGTAGAAGTGAATGACCAGCTTGCCGCCGCGTTTGCTGCGGAAGAGGCGCACTTTGGTGCCCAGCCGCTCGCGGAACCTCCGCTCCAGCGCTTCGGTCTCTGGAGAAGCAACTTTTTCCTGACGTGGCTGAGGGTTGGCCAGCATCCGGCGCACCAATTCCTCGGTCTGGCGCACGTTCAGGCGCTGCTTGATGACCGTTTTGAGCGCCCGGAGCTGTGCTTCCTCCTCGTCCAGGCCCAGCAAGGCCCGGGCGTGCCCTTCGCTGATCTGGCCGCCGGCCAGGGCCGATTTCACCGCCGCCGGTAAACGCAACAGGCGTACCGTGTTGGCCACAGCCGCGCGACTTTTGCCCACCTGGGCCGCCACTTGCTCCTGGGTCAGCCCGAATTCGTCCATAAGCTGGCGGTAGGCATTCGCTTCCTCCAGGGGATTGAGGTCGGCCCGCTGGATGTTTTCCACCAGAGCCAGGGCCAGCATCTCCTGGGACGTGGCCTCTTTAACGATAACCGGCACGGTGGACAACCCGGCCAGCTTGGCGGCCTCCAGCCGTCGCTCCCCGGCGATGAGCTGATAGGGCGTGCTGCTCATGCCCGGCATCGTGCTGCTGACGATCAGCGGTTGGATGAGGCCGTGCTCACGGATGGAGGCGGCCAATTCTTCCAGGGATTCCGGATCCAGCGTTTGGCGGGGCTGCATGGGATTGGGCGCGATGTCGTCCACGGAGACCTCGGTCAGGCCGGTTGGACGCTCGCCAGAGGCTACGGGGATGAGAGCCTCCAGCCCTTTTCCAAGACCGCGTTTCCTGGTCATGCTCACACCTCCTGTCGCCGGGCCACAGTTGGAGCCCGTTGTGGCCCTTTGCCCCCCACTCTCGCTGTACCTTGCCCCTCGTCGCCGTTCAACAACTCCTGGGCGAACGCTTGGTAGGCCAATCCGCCGCTGGAGCGGGGGGCGTAGGCCAGGATGGGTTCACCGTAGCTGGGCGCTTCGCTCAGGCGAACACTGCGGGGGATGATCGTCCGAAAAACCCTATCTTTGAAGTGACGTTGCACCTCGGCCACTACCTGGGCGGAGAGATTGGTGCGGCCATCGTACATGGTCATCAGCAGACCGCGCACGTACAGGCGAGGGTTCAGGTTATCGCGTACCATCATGATCGTGCGCAGCAGTTCGGTGAGTCCCTCCAGAGCCAGGTACTCGCATTGTACGGGGATGATCACTCCGTCCGCTGCCGCAGTGAGAGCATTGACGGTGAGCAATCCCAGGGAGGGTGGGGAGTCAATGAGAATGTAATGGTAGTGGTCGGCGATTGGGGCCAACGCCTTGCGCAACAAGTGCTCGCGGGCCAGGAGGTGTACCATCTCCACCTCGGCGCCGGCCAATGCCGGGGCTGAGGGCAACAACTCCAGGTGCTGCCATCTGGTGGACGCGATGATCTGGGAGCAGGGCACGCGGTTAATCAGTGCGTCGTAGGTGGACAGGGATAGGCTGTTTTTGTCGAAACCCAGGCTGGACGTGGCATTGGCCTGGGGATCCACGTCCACCACGAGCACTCGCCGGCCGCTGGCAGCCAGATAAGCCCCCAGGTTGACGGCGGTGGTCGTTTTCCCGACTCCACCTTTTTGATTGGCGAAGGCGTAGATCTTGGTCATGGACCCTTGGCCTCGTAGGGCGGGCTCGTAGCCCAATGGCACTAACTTTTCACAAGTTCCTGTAATGCGGCAAAATTCAATTTACGAGGAGGAGGCGTTCTCTAACGCCGTTCCACCTCCTTCCGCGCTAGAGAGCGCGGACTCCTCTTGGCATTACGAATTATGTAGAAAGTTAGCAGCATTGGGCTCGTAGCCCGCCGTCGCTGCTGCACACTTTCGCCGGGCTGAGAGCGCGACCTACTTTGGATGGAGTATTTGCGCCCGACATCGGGCGATTTCCTGGGGTGTGGGGATGCTGGCCAGGCCCGCTCGCTCCACCGAACCGGAGGCGACGCAATTGGCGAAGCGTGCCGACGTCCAGGGGTCGCCGGTCTCGTGAAGGCAGATCAGGTAGGCGGTGGCGAAGATGTCGCCTGCACCCGTGGGATCTACCTCGCGCACGTCGCGGGCCGGGAAACGTCGCACCTGCCCACCATGGTACACCGTCGAGCCCTTCCAGCCGGCTGTCAGCACCAGGATGTCCACCAGTTGCGCGTAGTTTTCCACCAGCGACAGGTCGCCGCCCACGTCTTCCTCGCTGAGAATAACCGCCCGCGCCAGAGGCAGGATGTGCTCCGAGCCGGTTAACAACCGGGGCGAGACGCGCCCTTGATCGTCCCATTGGCGCATCCACCCCTGGGGGGTCATGCCCACCAACGTCCCCGCGAACAGATGCACCAGGTCGGCGGCGCAACACTCCAGGGCCACCGGTCCCACGTGAACGATGGGTGTACGCCGCCAAGCGGGGGGAATGCTCTCCGCGCGGATGTCATCGGCCACGGCGCGGATGAACTGCTGGCGTGCGCCGTCCACGTAGATGTTCTGGAAAGTCGTCGTCGCCGAAGAGGGCTGGCGCACCACGGCCACGCCCTGCAGGACGCTGTCCAGGTCGAGGTCCGGGGCAGCGCTGGTCACCACCCCCACCCGGTAGCCGAAATTCCGTGCCGTCAACGCTGAGTACGTGGCCGTACCCCCCACAGTGAAGTCGCCATTAAGCACATCCTTCGTGACGTGCCCGATGACCAGGTAATCCACAGGTTCAATTTTCACCATGTATCCTCGTTCTTCTTTAATAAGATGCGACGCACTTTCAAAGTACGTCGCACCTTACATCGCACCTCAAGGCTCAACCAGGTCACGCACTCACTGGCGGGGGATGATGGTCACCTTACGGGCGTCACCCTGGCCCACGCTCTGGGTGGTGACGATGGGATGGTCGCGCAGGGCGATGTGCACGATGCGCCGCTCGTGGGGAGGCATCGGCTCCAGGGCCACGGGCTGATGGCTGAGGGCCACCCGTTCCGCCATCCGTTCCGCCAACTGGCGCAGAGAGTGCTCGCGGCGCACTTTGTAACGCTCCACGTCCACCACCAGGTTCACCCAGCGTTGCATCTCCCGGCTGACGATCAGACGGGAGATGTACTGCAAAGCAGCCAGGGTCTCACCCCTCCGGCCAATCAGCACCCCCAGATCGTCGCCCAGCACGTCCAGTATCAGGGGGGGAGCATCCTCCTGGGCAGGAGTCTCCACGTCACGACGGATGACCACTTGCGCCTTGACCTGCATCTTGTCCAGAAGTTCCTCCAGAGCCGCCTGGGCCACCCGCTCAAGACGTTCCTGGGAGTACGCCTTTTCATCCTCGTTCTCACTTTTGCTCGCTTCGTCCTCCTCTGCCGGCTCCTCGCTTTCCTTCGGAGTCAACGTAAGCCGCACGTGAGCCTCTTTTGCTCCCAGGCCCAGAACTCCCCGGCTACCCTCGTACAGGACTTCGATCTCCACTTCATCGCGGTCTGCGTGCAGTTCCTCCAGACCACGGCTAATCGCTTCCTCAACGGTGGGTGCTTGTATCTCGATTGTAACTTTCTCGTCCACTGTCATTTCTTCTTTTTCCTCCCCTTAACCTGTGCTCTTTTACCTGACGCTGCCTGCGGCCACAGGTTTTGGAGCACGTCCCGGAACGATTTACCGCCCTGCATGTCAATGACGACCTGGATGATGATGCTGACGATATTCGTGACGACGAAATAAATTGCCAGGCCAGAGGGCCACTGCATGGTCAGAAATCCAAACATCAACGGCATGGTTACCTGCATCGTCTGGTTCATCGAGGCTGCCTGAGGATCAGTGGAAGCGCCGGGGGACATTATCTTCTGCTGGAGCCACGAGGTAAAGACCACCAGGATCGGTAGCACGTACCGTGGGTCAGGACGCGCCAAGTTCAGCCAGAGGAATTTGCTGCTCAAAGGGATCAGCGACGTCATGGCCGTGTTACCGGCGACGAAGCCCGCCAGAGAGTACAGCGCCAGCGGCGTATCGGCCAGCACTTTAGCAATGGACTGGTAGAAGGCCATGATGATCGGCAATTGGATGAGGAGCGGTAGACAGCCCCCCATGGGGTTGATTCCCTCTTCCTTGTAGAGCTTCATCAACTCCTGGCTCTGGCGTTCTTTGTCCTTGGCGTATTTCTTCTGAAGGGCCTGAATTTTAGGCTGGAGCTCCTGCTGCTTCTTAGCCGATTTCTGCGCGGGCAGGGTGAGCGGCAGGGTGAGCAGGCGCACAGCAATGGTCAGCACCGTGATCGCCAGTGCAAAATTGTGGCCCAGAAGCTGATACAGCCAGAGCGAAGCATAAATCATCGGTTGGATAAAAAACTCGTTCCACAACTGTCCCACAGACATAACCTCCTTAACACCTTTGACCCTCTCGCAGGTTTTTAACTACTTTTTCTCCTCCGCCGGTGGATAATGCCACAGTTGCCCGCCGTCCACGGGATCCAGGGCGTACACCTGCCCGTTCGTGGTCACCACGTAAAGTGCTTTCTCGGTCAGGGCCAGCGGGCTGAGGATGGATCCCTCGGCAGTGAACGTCCACTTCGGCTTGCCGGTTTGGGCATCGAGGGCATACACCATTTTGTCCTCAGAGCCGACGTACAACGTCCCCTCACCGTAAGCCAGCGTGTCACGCACCGCGCCATTGGCCTGGAATTCCCAGAGTTTCGTCCCGCTCTCGACGTCCAGAGCGTACACCTTGCGATCCTGCGAGCCAACGTAGACCACGCCGTCCACGGCCAATGGTGTGCCCCACACCCAGCCACCGGTCTGGAAAGTCCAACGCTCCTCGCCGGTACTCGCATCCACAGCGTAGACATGCCCATCGAACGAACCGAAGATGAGCAGATCACCGGCCAGGGCCGGTGCAGCGGCGATAGCGCCCTGGGTGGTGAATTCCCATTCTTGTGTACCATCGGACAGACGGACCCGGTACACTTTGTGGCCCATCGTCGCCACGTACATTGCCCCGGAATCCTGGTCTACCAGCGGTGAGGCCCAGACCCAGTTCCCGGCGGAAAAACGCCATCGCTCCGTGCCGGTCGCCGCGTCCAGAGCGTACACGTGCTGGTCAGCAGAGGCCAGGTACACGGTGTTACCGACCACTACCGGGGCAGCAACTATCCGGTCTCCGGTGGAGAACTCCCATTGCTTGACCCCGGCCAGGGTATTGAGGGCGTACAGGGTGCTATTGTACGACCCAACGTACACCAGGTCATCGCTGACTGCAGGAGCGGCGTAAATCGGGCCCTCGGTTGCTTTGGGAGCAGAACAGCCCAGCAGTCCAGAGGGCTTGCTCACTTCGGCCGGGAACACCCATTTCTCGCTTCCCGTATCGGCGTCGAGGGCATGTACTCGCCCGTCCGTGAGCGCAGCGTACACTGTCCCTCCGGCCACAGTCAACTCTGGCCAACTGGCTGACGGCGCTGAGCCACTGCAACTTGTCATAAAAAGCACGGCGATGACGATGGTGGGCAAAAGGCCCCACTTCTTCTTCAGAACCTTCATCAAGATTCGAGACCTCCAATCAAATGGCAGCTATTACAACCGTCGCGGGTTTCTGGTCGCAGGACTCCCTGGCAGTCCCGTAGCTCAGCAGAGTGCGTAGGAGCACAGCGCGCCGTGTTCTTACTCGGTGCACTCGGCTGCGAGCCCGCCTTACGAGAGGCTGTTAGAACCTGTGGGAGGGGCACTCAGGGAACAGGGTCATACCCTCCTGGATTCAGAGGATGGCAGCGGGTGATGCGTTTCACACCCAGCCAGCCCCCTTTGACCAGGCCATACTTGGCGATAGCCTCATACGTGTATTGGGAGCAAGAGGGATAAAAACGGCACGTGGGAGGCAAAGCGGGTGAGATGGTGCGCTGGTAGAATCGAATGAGACCCAGAACGATGGTTTTCATACGTCGTGCCTCACACTTTGATTACAGGTCTCTTCATCACTGACCAGCAACAAACGAGCGCGTCTCAGTAACTGTTCGACGGCTCGATCTACCTCGTGGAAAGTCGCTTCTCTCAGTGGGCTGCGGGCGATGAAGACGATGTCCCAACCAGGAGCGATGGCTTCTCGCCGCAGACGGACCGCCTCCCGCATCAGCCGCCGGGCCCTATTGCGAACCACGGCCGATCCCACACGTCGGCTGGCGGTGAACCCAAAGCGGCTATACGGCAGATCGTTACGCAAAGTGCAGAGCACCAACCAGCGATTAGCCCGGGACCGTCCCTCGCTTCGCACCTTTTGAAACTGCTCATTCTTCCGCAGACGATACGTCTTATCCATTTACCCGTGCAGTGTATACTCGCTGGTGGCCCCGCTGCTCGCCCGAATGCATCAGCTACACAGTCAGGCGTTTACGTCCCTTCAATCGCCGGGCGCGCAGAACTCGCCGTCCGCCCCTCGTGCTCATCCGTGCCCGGAAGCCGTGAACTCTGCGCCGGCGTCTTTTCTTGGGTTGGTACGTTCGTTTTGGCATTATACGTCTCCTCAAAACTATAAGATCGTAGTCAGGTATTATACCCCGATGTGCCCGCCTGTCAAATCCAGCCCGCGCCGGGGGTACAAGGTACGACGCGCTTCCCAAATGTCTCGCACCTTTGGATTCCCTTGACAACCCTCTCAATCTGGTGTACAATTATGTTAAACAAACACGGCTACACGAAGAGATCAGCCACAATCAGGCCAGGAGGTTTGTGTCCATGGCGGAGGAACAGATTCCACTACTGTCCGAAGAAGAGCAGCCGGACGAGTACACTCGACCAGCAAATATCACTTCTCTTACCGCCAGCTCGCCCCTCAGCGCGGCGATAGACGAGTTTCACGAGCACATGATCTACCAGGGTTTCACCGAGAACACCATCAAATCTTTCCTGGGCGACTTGCGCATCCTGAGTGGCTACCTGGGCGCAGATAAGCCCGTGGGCGAGATTGCCACCAAGAACTTAAACGATTTCCTCCTCTACCTGCTGTACTATCGGGGCAAGCCGTGCAGTCCCAAATCTTACGCCCGGCGGGTGACCACCCTCAAGGTTTTCTTCGGCTGGCTGGCTGAAGCAGGTGTGCTGCCTCGCGATCCGGCTGCGGCGGTGGTCCACCGTCCGGCATCCACTCCTCTGCCCGCCATCCTGTACGAGGATCAGGTTGAAAAGTTACTGGAGACCACCCGCCGCCTGATGCAGGGTGATAAACCCGATGCCCGGCCTCATTTTCTGGTGCGCCTGTTGCTCAGCACCGGCATCAAAAAGGGCGAGTGCATGTCCATCCAACTCAGCCACATTGATCTCTCTGATCCAGCAGCGCCCGCGCTCTACATCCACTACGACAACCCCAAAATGCGCCACAAGGAGCGTAAGCTCAAACTCCCGGCCGATCTGGTGCCTATCCTGCAAGAGTATCTGGACCAGTATAAGCCGCAGACTCACCTCTTCCCTTGCACGGCGCGGAATCTGGAGTACGTGCTCCGTGACGTAGGACGCTTGGCCGAGATCCCGGTGACGGTGGGATTCGAGACTCTGCGCTGGACGGCGGCCGTGCGAGATTACAAATCGGGTATGCCCTCGGAGACTCTGCGCCAGAAACTAGGACTCTCGCGCATCACCTGGAATGAGACGGTGAAGAAACTCAAAAAGCTGGCCGGGCCAGCTCTTTGAGCGGTGAACCTCCCGCAGGTTCTAAACCTGCGGGAGGTTAAGTCAAGGCGAAGCGGGGAGGAAGATGCGGAACAGGGCCTGATACTCCTCATTCACCGCCAGGTACTCTCCACCCCACCCGCCGATGGCGTACAAGTTCACGTCGGTGGCGGCCAGGCCCAGGTTACGCCACTGCCCGGCGATCGGGGTCTCGAAAGCGTGCCAGGCGTCGGCGTCGGGTTCGTATCGTTCGTTGAAGGCCAGGTAGCTCTCCCATCCACCACCCACGGCGTAAAGTGTGGAGCCGACCACCGCCACGCCGACGCCGCCACGGCCCACGGACATCGGCGTGCACGACGACCAGGTGTCCGTGCGCGGGTCGTATGCCCCGCACAGGGCCAGCTCTCGTGCCCCGTCGTATCCCCCCACGACGTAGACCACTCCCCGGATCACGCCTGCTCCGGCAAATCCGCGCGCGACGCGCATTGCCGCGCGGGACGACCACTGATCAGACGCCGGATCGTAGACGTAGACCGAGTTCACGTATCTGGCCCCATCCCAACCACCGAAAAGGTACAACTGATCGTTAACGGCAGCGATGGCATACGCACACAGGGGCATCGGCAGAGATGCTCCTTGCTCCCAGGCATCGGCGGCCGGGTCGTAGATTTCCAGCACGCCAGTCACCTGTCCCTCAACCGTGTAGCCGCCCGGCACGTAGATCTTGTTCCCAATTACTGCCGCGCCGATGTTGGCCACTGCCGTGGGCTTGGCCGCCAGAGATGTCCAACCGCCTGTGCTGGAGTCGTACACGTCTACCGCAGCGGTTACCCCCGTGACCGTGTCGCCCCCGATGACGTACACCAAATCCTCAATGGACGTCACGGCCATGCGCGCGCGAGGCATTGTCAGCGGCGGCCGAGGCGTCCAACGGGAGGCCTCTTCGCGGCGAACGGAAGACGACGACAGTGCTTGACGGTCGGTGAGGGCGTTCGCCGTCTGGTCAACGGATCGCGCCGTGGAGACTTGATCCACGAGAAAGACGGCCAGCACGAGTGCCGCCATCACGAAAAAAGCCACTCGTTTCCAGGGGGGAATGCGCGCCACAGGCTCCGTGGCCGGGGCCGGAGCTGCCACTTCCATAGCCGCAGTTTCATTGACCACCACCCAACCCTGGCGGACGGCGACCATCGTCGCCTCGGTGCGCGATTCCACCTCCAGCTTGGAGAAGATGTTGCGCAGGTGGACTTTGACGGTATTGGGGCTGATGAACAGCTCGCGGGCAATCTGGCGGTTAGTGGCTCCGGTAGCGACCAACCGCAAGATTTCCATCTCCCGCTCACTTAGCGGGTTTTGCTCCTCAAACATCGGCTTGCAATCTCCCGAACGCTCATCTCCCCCCCGCATTACATTATCCCACAGAACTCCGGCAAAATCAAGTGTAGTCCACTCTTCGGGTATGATGCGAAGCTATGGGTGACTTGGCGCAGTGGTGACCCCTACCCCCACCGCAGGTTCAGGGGCGGACAGGCTTTCCCCTGTCAAGGTCCCTAACGTCGCATCTTTGCATCGCGCTCTTCGGCGGCCAGAAGTTCGCGGGCGGCGCGGATGTCCTCGCGGATCTGGGCGAGCAGTTCCTCGGTGCTGGCGAATTGCCGCTCGGGGCGCAGGCGCTCCACGAACTCAATCACCAGGTCAAAGCCGTAAATCTCTCCGTCGAAGTCCAAGATATGGGTTTCTATCGTGCGCGTGTGATTCTCTGAGCCGGGCTGGCGGCCAATGTTAGCCACGGCGGGATAGCGCACATCGCCCAGCACGGCGTAAACAGCGTACACCCCGTCGGCGGGGATGGCTCGCTCAGCGCGGACCTCCAGGTTGGCAGTAGGCACGCCCAGATGACGCTTGCGTTTTGTGCTGGCCACCACCTGTCCACTCAGGCTGGGATAGCGCCCCAGTAGCCGCGCTGCTTCCCGCACGTTACCCTGGCGCAACAGCATGCGGATGCGTGTGCTGGAGATGGGGTCCCCATTTGCAGGCAGGGGCTCGACCACGTGCACGGTGAAGCCGAGTTTCGTGCCCAGACGACGTAAGGCGGGTATGTCTCCCTCGCGATTCTTCCCCAGCGCGAAATCCCTCCCGACCCACAGCTCCACCATGTGCAGATGGCGACAAAGCATGGCAATGAAATCCGCTGCCGAGGTGCGTGCCATCTCCTGGTCAAAACGAAGAATCGTGACCAGATCCAGGTGAAGCCGCTCCAGAAGGGCTACTTTTTCACCGGGAGTGGTAAGGTAAAGTGGCGGGCGGCGGGCCAGCACCACATCCGGGTGGGGATGAAAGGTGATCAGCCCGGCCAGACGGTCACTTTCGTGAGCAGCTTTCACCAATTGACGGATGAGGTATTCGTGACCACGGTGCACGCCATCGAAAGCGCCGATGGTGAGCACTGTTTCCTGGGCAAGATTAACCTGGGTCAGGTCATCAATCACCAGCATGGCAATCTGTGTGGCTCCTCGTCTGGTTGACGGTAAAGACTTTACGCGGCTGCCAGCGCCTGGTGCGCCGGTCGTAGGCCATGATGGCCAGGAACTCCCCTGTCACGGAGTAGGCACGACGCAAGGGCGTTGAATCGGCATCAGAAGCGGGGGGACCGGCAATTTGCTGTCCGTGGCGGATGCGCTGCTCCGCCTCAGCGTCCACGGTGAGTATCTCCATGTCGCGCAGGGCCTCATCCATGGGCAGCAATAGCTCCGCCGCGCGCCCCTCTGCACTGGCGGCCTCCACCTCGGCCAGACTGTGAGCGTGCTCCAGGGTAAAGTGGCCGCTGGCCAGGCGAGTCAGGCCGGTTAAATGCCCACCGCACCCCAGGCGCTCTCCCAGGTCACGGGCCAAAGCGCGGATGTAAGTGCCCGAGGCGCAAGTGACCTCGATGGTCAAATCCGGCGGATTCCAGGCCAGCAGGTCAATACGATGTATCGTCACCTGGCGGGGTTTGCGCTGCGGCTCGATCCCGGCGCGGGCCAGTTTGTACAGCGGACGGCCATCCTGTTTGATGGCGGAGTAGCGAGGCGGCACTTGCTGAATAGTCCCCACGAAATCCGCCAGCGCCGCACGCACGGCGTCCTCATCGGCGGTCACGGTCTGCCGGGCGACAACTTGGCCGGTGGCATCGTCGGTATCGGTAGTGACTCCCAGGCGAATCCGCGCCCGGTAGACTTTGGTCCCTCGCATCAGGTACTCGGCGATGCGGGTGGCCTGTCCAACGCACACCAGAAGCAAACCCGTGGCCATGGGATCCAGGGTACCCGCGTGACCGACGCGGCGCACACCCAGCAGACGGCGCACGCGGGCCACGACATCGTGAGACGTCCATCCGGCGGGCTTATCCAGCGGAAGTATACCACAGAGCGTGCTCTGCGTTGAGTTTTGCTTCGTGGACGTTCTCATGAGCCTGAATCCAAAGCAGTACGTTTTCAGATTTCACAACGTGGCTATGCACGGATCGCGCCCCCCTCTAGTGGTTCATTCCAAAAGTTTTTAGGGTAACGTGCCCGCTCAATCGCCTGGGGCTGAACCCCCAGGCTGAAAGGCCAAAGGACGCTGAAGCGCCCTGAATCTCGATTTTGGTGAAGCATTAGCCT
>JAGGZG010000209.1 GCA_021162125.1 Anaerolineae bacterium | reverse complement strand
GTCCTCTTAGCCTGGACGTTTACGTCCAGGCCTTCCGGCGATAGCCCCACGAATCCGCGAAGAACCTACCAGACGAGTAACGCTATACCCATAGGGGGTATCAAACACAGTATAGCACAAATCCCACTGGCTGTCAAATGGGAAAAGTCCCCCTGGATTCGTAAGTCCAGGGGGACTTGTACATTATCAGCTGTGGTGCCCGGAGACTTTAGCTTGCGCCCATCAGTTGCTTGGCCACAGCCACGCTGCCGACAGCGTCCTCGGCATAGCCGTCCGCGCCGATCTCTCTGGCCCACTGCTGGGTCACCGGGGCACCCCCGACCATGATTTTCACCTGATCGCGGATACCGGCCTCCTGCAACGCTTCGATCACCTTTCGCTGGTTGAGCATCGTCGTGGTCAGCAACGCCGACAGGCCCACCAGGTTCGCGCCCGTCTCCTGCACCGCAGTGACGAAGTCCTCCGCCGCTACATCCACTCCCACGTCCTTCACCTGGAAGCCGTTGGCCGCCAGCATGGTCGCCACCAAAGTTTTGCCGATTTCGTGGATGTCGCCCTCGACGGTGCCGATGACCACCTTACCCAGCACCGATCGCTCTTCCTGCCGCTTGACCAACTCCGGCTCCAGCACAGCGATTGCCGCTTTCATCGCCTCTCCACCGATCACCAGGTCCGGCAGGAAGTACTCGCCGCTGGCGAATAGCTCACCCACCTTGTTAATGCCCGGGGTGAAACCCTTGTTGATCGCTTCCAGGGGCTCTATCCCTAGTTCGATGGCTTTGCGAGCCAGGGCTTCGGCCTCTTCCGGATCTCCGTCAATGATGGCCTGCGCCATCTGGGCGAACAGTTCTTCGTTGGACATTTCTCTACACTCCTTCAGGGAAACGCGGGGAACTCTATTCCCACGCGATGTCATCTGTCATGCCATCATTCCAGCGATGGAAGCTGGTCCAGGCCACGGGCTTTGGCCGCGCGCACAGCAATCGTCTCCAGCTCCTTGACCACGTCCGCTGGGAGCGGCTTGGGCTGATAGGCAGCAACGACCTCCTCCACGCGCTCGTGGGCACGGGCCGCCGCGTCCTTGGCCCCTTTATCCTCCCAGGTCTGGCGGAAATCGCGGTCAATCACCGCCGAAGGGATGTACTGTTCCTTGCGGAACCATTTGCGGGTGTGCCGGGTCTTGAGGAAGTTGCCCGCGTGGCCCACTTCGCGCATGATGGTCAGCGCCAGCGGCTCCTCGGAGTCATCCATGCCCCGTATCAAGCGCTTGGCCATGCCGATAATCTCGGCGTCAATGACCAGCTTCTCCAAGCTAAAGCAGCTCTCGAAGTCCATCATCCCCGCGCCGGAGACCATGTTCACTCCGGCCAGGGCAGCCAGCACCGTACCAACGCCCGATTCCAGGCCGTTCTGAGCGTCCACCACTTTGGCGTCGCTCATGCCCATGTAGGCGTGGGTGGGCAGCCCCCCGGGTTTGATGGACTTGCCCACCTGGGCGTAGGCCATGTCAATCATCATCGTCTCGATGGCTCCCATCGGAGTGGTTCCGGCGCGCATGTCGAAGGCCGCCGGCGAGCCACCCCACACGATGGGCGAGCCAGCCTTGGCCAACTGATGGATGGTCACTCCACTCAGGCACTCCGCCGCGTGCTGCACCACCGAGCCGATCAGCGTGGCCGGGCCGGTGGCACCAGCCAACGGCATGGACACCAGTTCGGCCGGCACGCCGAAGCGGGCACAGTCAATCAGGTTCTGGCAGGTGATCTCGCTCCACAGCAGCGGCGGCGAGGGGCAGGCGTCGAACACGGCGATGGGCCGCTCGGCCAGGGCCTCCTCGCTACCGACCACGGCTACCAGCATGTCCTTCATGATGGCCCAGGTCTCCACGGCGAAGGCTCCAGTGACCACCGGCTTGCTGGCGTACAGCAGCACCAGGTACAGGCGATACAAGTCCTGCATGGCCTCTGGCACGTCGGCACAGACCAGCGAGGTGGCCACCGCGTCAATCTGGGGCAGCCCCTCGGCCAATTTGAGGAACTTGACGGCGTCGGCGGTCACCGGCTTACGCGACCGGGTCTGGCCGTAGTCCAGAATCTCGATAGCCGCCGAGCCAGGGTCAAACTGCACATCGTCACCCCCGTAGTGCACCACAGGATTGCCCGCATAGTCGTACAGGTAAAAAGACGACGGGGCGGTCTCCACTGCCTGGCGGGCCACATCGGGTGGGATGTGGGCCACGCGCTCGTTCTTATCTATTTTGGCTCCAGCGTCGGCCAGGAGTGCCAGCGCCTCGTCGGAGTGGATGCGCACGCCGGGGTCCATCAATAACTCGTAAGCCTCGGCGATGACGCGCTCCACAGTACTCTGCTCCAGCAGTTCTACTTTCGGTCGTATCATCATCGTCCTCCACAGCAATAAAGGCAGGCTCGAACCTGCCGCAGGGTCAAATTCTCACCAGACGTTTACCCTGAGCCGGTGTCAGAGACCTGCCTCTAAAAGGGGACGAGGGCGGAACACAAACATAGATTCGACCCCCCTGACGTGCTATTGCGACGTAACTGGGAACCCTCCAAATGGCAACGAAGGGCTATGTGGCACAACGACCACATGATAGCACAGAGTGAGAGCGTTGTCAACTTGCAAAGCCAGGTACCCGGCACCTTATAAGTGCCAGGCACCTGAATGCTCACCTCAATAGTTCAGCCGCCGCTCGGTGCCTTCTCGCAAGCGTGCGATGTTGGGCCGCAGGGCGAAAATCACCACCGCTGCCGAGAGCAGGCCGTACAGAGCATAGGGCCCGTAATGGGAAAAAGGTGGATACACAAAAGCCAGGATCAGGAAAATCACCGGCACCAGGACGGCGACGATAATCGAGGCCACCGATGCGTAACGGACGATACGTATGGCCAGGAGCAGGATAACGGCCAGCGCCAGAGCCACCGGCAAGGAAAAGGCGGCCACCACTCCCAGGTTAGTCCCGGTGCCGGCCCCTCCACGCCAGCCCAGGAACACCGACCAGTTGTGGCCTATCACCGCCGCCAGGCCCGCCAGGATCTCGGCCGCCGCTGTGCCCACGAGCCAGCGGGCCAGGAGCACGGCCAGGGTGCCCTTGAGGACGTCACCCACGCCGGTGAGGATCGCCGCACCGATGCCCGCCGCGCGGTATACGTTGGTGCCACCTGTGCGCCCACTGCCGTGTCGCCGCACGTCCTCGCGCTTGAACAGCCACACCACCAGGTATCCCACGGGCACTGCACCCAACAGATACCCCATCACCGCTGCCAGCACGTGAAACAAAATAACCATCTCAGCCTCCTGAAGATTTCATCAAGCCACCGCCGTAGGGGGCGCATACTGTGCCCCTACCAGTCGGTTTTAGGCGAAGCAACAACAGACGCTTCCACCCGATAAAACACCGATACCCCATGCTGGTTGCGTCCCCCCGGAGCCTATTTATCTTACCTCAAAAATGTAGAACGTGCAACCCGCGCCGGGCCCTACATTCCTGCCCGCCGCCCGCCTTGACCAAAGGGGCGTTCAGTGTTATGATAAGCACCACGGCTTCACAGCAGCATCTACACAGGGAGGACCATGCCCAGCCCGACCTTTCTCGTCTTCGAGTTCACCGTGTACGTTCTGGCCCTGCTCTGCCTGCGCCACGCTCTGTATCGAGGCCGCTACCGCGCGTTGGAGTTCGTCGTTGGCATCGCCTACGGCCTGCTCCTGGAGGCAGCGACTATCTGGCAGCTCCAGGGCTATCACTACGGTCGTTTCCTGGTGATGTTCGGCGAGGTGCCACTGTGCGTCGGCGTGGGCTGGGGGGTGATTATCTACAGTGCCATGGAGACCAGCGACCGATGGGGGTTAGCGCCCTGGGCCCGCCCCTTGGCCGACGCGCTCCAGGCCTGGAATATTGACCTCTCCATGGACGCGATAGCCATCCGCCTGGGTTTCTGGACCTGGGCCGTCCCGGGTGAGTGGTTCGGTGTGCCGTATGGGAACTTCTTCGCCTGGTTCGTGGTGACGGCTTCGTTCTCCGGTTTCATCCGCCTGCTGCGCGGTTGGCGAGAGCGGGGTATGCTCGGCTACCTGTATCCGTGGCTGGCCACCCTGTTCTCCCTGGTCACCTTGCTCTGGCTGGATCAGGCCTACGTGGACTTCGTGTTCCCCCACCGTCTGCAACTCACCGTCCTGAGTGCGTTGCTCATGCTGGGGGTAAGCACGCTGTGGTTCACGAGGCGCATCATGTACCCACCTCAATCGGTGGACTGGCCGGTGGCGCTCGTGCCGCTCGTCTTCCACGTGTATTATACCACTGCGCTGTTCCTCCGTGGCTACTACCGCCAGGCACCGCCGCTAGCAGTGGTGTCCATTGCCATGTTACTCCTGGGATTTGCTGTACACCTGTTGCTGCCCTGGCTGATCCGTCGCTATCCGTCCGCCACCGATGGAGATTATCGTGAGCTCTGACGAACGCCGTGGCCTGTGGTACGTAGCCATCGCCGTGTTCTTCTTCTCTACAAGTCCCATCCTCATCCGCTGGGCCACGCCGCTCTCGCCTTACGTGATCACCTGCGGACGGCTGGCCATCGGGGCGATCTTCGTCTACTTGCTGGCCGCGATGCAAGGACTTCGCCCCCACTGGCGGCAGGAGGACGTGGGTCGCTTCGCGCTTTTTGGATTGATCACCGCCCTGCACTTCCTGTGTTACATCGCCTCCCTTAGTTTCACTACCATCGCCCATTCACTGGCGCTGACCTACACCTCGCCCATCTTCGTCACCCTGTTCACCCGCCTGTTCCTCAAAGAGCCCATCGCCCGCCGGAAGTACGTCGGCGTGGTGATCACCGTGATCGGCATGGCCGTGCTGACCGGATTCGAACCCCACTTCACCTCCCGGATGATGATCGGCGACGCGCTGGCCCTGGGCTCAGCGGTGGCCTTCGGATTGTACTCGGTGGCCGGGCGCTCGCAGCGGGAGCGGTACCCGCTCTTCACCTATGCCAGCGGGGTGTACGGCATCGCCGCCCTGTGGATGTTGCCCCTGGCCCTGGTGACCTACGCCCCACCGCCCAGTCTGGCCGGGCCCGCGCTGTCCATCCTGGCTCTGGGCGTGCTGCCCCTGGGCCTGGGCCACACGCTATACAACGCCGCGCTGCGCCGCACGCACCCCACCTACGTCAACCTCATCGCCACCCAGGAGGTGACCGGCGGGGTAATCCTGGGCGTGCTGCTCCTGGGCGAGGTGCCGAGCATGCAGTCGCTCATCGGCGCGGCGGTGATGCTGGTTGGGATTGCGCTGGTGCTGGTGTAGTAGCCCTCACCCCGGCTGTCGCTTCGCTCCAGCCACCCCTCTCCCGCTTGGCGGGAGAGGGGTGCGGGGGTGAGAGCATAGAGAATTGCCAGAACAGCAGACGCATGGTAGAATACGGCTCGTGACATAGCGGTAAGCGTGTAGGGGCGCGTTTGAAACGCGCCTCTACCTGCCGTTATCCAATTCACCAAGGAGGTCGGACAATGATCCGCGTAACCTGTTTCAAATGCACACACAAATTCAGCGTGGATGAGGAAGCACTGCTGGCCGAACAGGCCGCTACCGAGGGCCAGGAGGGGGACGAGGACGCGAAACCGCGTCCCAAACACCTGGTCGTCGAGTGCCCCTTCTGCCGCCAGGCCAACAAGGTGGCGCTTCCCCGCCCGCGCCGTCGTCGCCGCCGGCCGTAGGGCGCGTTGCCAACACGCCCCACAGGAGATGAATTCATGCCCAAGACGTTGACCATCGTTTCACACACCCACTGGGACCGCGAGTGGTACCAACCATTCCAGGAATATCGCATCCGCCTGGTGCACCTGATGGACAAGTTGCTCGACATCCTGGCCACAGATCCCAACTACCGGTACTTCACGTTGGACGGGCAGACCATCGTCCTGGAGGACTATCTGGAGGTCTGCCCGGAGCGCGAAACAGAGATACGGCGATTCATCCAGAAAGGGCGACTGCTCATCGGCCCGTGGTACATCCTGCCCGACGAGTTCCTGGTGGGGCCGGAGGCCACGGTGCGCAACCTGATGCTCGGTGACCGCGTGGCGCGGCGCTTCGGGCCGAAGATGATGATCGGCTACGTGCCCGATCCTTTCGGCCACATCAGCCAGCTTCCACAGATTCTGCGCGGCTTCGGGATAGACGTGGCCTGCTTTTGGCGCGGGGCGGGTGATGCGCCCACCGAGTTCCGCTGGGCCGCGCCCGACGGCAGTGAGGTGCTCACCCTTCACCTGCGCGATAGCTACGGCAACGCTGCTCACCTGCCGACGGACGAGGATGGGTTCGTGGCCGCCATCCAGCGCATCGTGGACAGCCTGGCTCCCCATGCCCCCACCGATTACCTGCTGGCCATGAACGGCACCGACCATCTGGAGCCGATGCCGGAGCTCCCGGCGCTGATCGCTGCCGCCAATGCCCGCCTGCCCGACGTCGTGCTGCGCCACGGGACACTGCCGCAGCACGTGGCCGCCGTGCGCGCCGCCGCCCCAGACCTGGAACTGCTGAGCGGTGAGATGCGCTGTCCGCAGCGTGCACCGCTACTGCCTGGCGTCCTTTCCGCCCGGATGTGGATCAAGCAGCGCAACGCCGCCGCCGAGACCCTGCTGGAAAAGTGGGCCGAGCCCTTCAGCGCCCTGGCGGCCACCGTTGAACCCGGAACCCTGAACCTACAACCGCTGGTCCAACAGGCATGGCGTTACCTGATTCAAAACCACCCCCACGACTCCATCTGCGGCTGCTCGATTGATCAGGTGCACAAGGAGATGGACGTCCGTTTCGACTGGGTGACGCAGATTGGCGAGGAGGTCACCCGCCAGAGCCTGGCGGCCATTGCCAATGCGGTGGACACGACATCACTGGACACGGGCGAGCCGGCAGTGCCCGTCGTCGTGTTCAACCCCGTGTCCGGTCCCCGTACCGACCTGGTGACCATCCGCGCCCAATTGCCCGGCGGCATGGAGCACTTCACCGTCACCGACGAGGCCGGCCAACCGGTGCCTTTCCAGGTCCAGCGACGGCACGTGGACGAGTACGGCACACTGGAGCTGGCCTTCGTCGCCACGGACGTGCCCGGACACGGCTATCGCACCTTTGCCATCCGCCCGGCGGACGCATCGCCCGCGTCCAGCCATCAGCAGACGGTGCCTACCACCATCGAGAACGAGTTCTTCGTCGTGGAAGCCGACCCCATCACCGGCACCTTCGCCCTTACCGATAAGGCCAGCGGCACGGTGTTTCACGGACTGAACCGCTTCGTGGACGACGGGGATCGGGGCGACGAGTACTACTACTGCCCGCCGGAAACCGACCGCGTGGTGGACGCTCCCGTCGCCCCGCCGACCATCCGCCTGGTAGAGTCCGGCCCGGCGCGGCAGACCCTGCAGATCGAGATGGCCTACCGCCTGCCCGCCACTCTCACCGCCGACCGCAGTGCCCGCGCTGAGGAGACCGTCGAGCTGCCCATCGTCACCCGCGTCAGCCTCAGCCCTGGCGTGCGCCGGGCGGACGTCCAGACCACGGTGGACAACCGGGCCCGGGATCACCGCCTGCGCGTCCATTTCCCCACGCCGATCCGCACCGACGTCTCCCACGCGGAGGGGCACTTCGACGTGGTGAGCCGTCCCGTGGACCTGCCCACGGACACGGCGGACTGGGTCGAGCAGCCATCACCCACCCACCCGCAGCGCACTTTCGTGGACGTGAGCGACGGGGAGAGAGGGTTGATGGTGATCAACAGGGGACTGCCTGAGTACGAGGTGTTGCGAGGGGAGACGGGGGTGACGGTGGCCCTGACCCTGTTGCGCTGCGTGGGCTGGCTTTCCCGCGATGACCTCGTCACCCGCCCCGGCCACGCCGGGCCGGGACTACCCACGCCGGGGGCCCAGTGTCCGGGCCACCACGTGTTCGAATACGCCGTGGTGCCCCACGCCGGGGACTGGTCGGCCTGCTTCCGGGAAGCTCACGCCTTCAACGCGCCGCTGCGCGCCGCGCTCACCGGCATCCACCAGGGCTCCCTGCCGTCAGCGGGCAGCTTCGTCACCGTCGAGCCGGACACGGTGGTCGTCAGCGCGGTGAAAGCGGCGGAGATGGGGGACGGCCTCATCGTGCGGGTCTACGACATCGGCGAGGAGTCCGTGGAGGGGCGGCTGCGCCTGTGGCGGCCATTCGGGCGGGCAACGCTGGTCAATCTGAACGAGGAGGAACTGAAAGAGCTGGACGTATCGGGAGAACAGAGAGAGATTGGATTGGCTATAGGAAAGAAACAGATCGTGAGTGTGAAGTTCCGATAAGGGCGGACAGGTAGCCAACTTCCCCCCTGCGCGCGAAGCGCGCGGGGGGGACTGAGGGGGGGAGAGAGAGTCGCCCCCCTCTAGCTCCCCCCGTTTCACGGGGGGAGGACTGGCTCTCACCCCCGCTGTCGCTGCGCCCCTACCCGCGCCCCCACAGGACAATCAATTTGCGGAGCGGTACAGGCCATGCTCGTAGATGTACCGCTCCACTGCTTCTGGTACCTGGTACTTGATAGATTCCCCCGCCCGTACCCGCCGCTGAATCTCCGAGGATGAAACGTCCAGTTGCGGCGAATTTATGAACAGTATGCGTTGGGACGCGCCGGGCAGACAGCGCTCCAGTTCATCCATGTCCACCCGATAGCCCGGCCGGCCCACGGCCACGATGCGACACAGGCGAATCAGGCGATCCGGCTTGTGCCAGGTGAGGATATCGGCCAGGGAATCCGAGCCCATAATGAAATATATCTCCACGTCCGGCCCCCATTCCTTGCGCAACAGGGCGATGGTATCCACAGTGTAGCACGGGCCGAAGCGGTCAATGTCCACCCGCGAGACCTCGAAGTGAGGGTTGCCGGCGATGGCCAGCTCGACCATCGCCAGACGATGTTCTGCTGGCGAGACGTGCACGTCCATCTTGTGAGGCGGCAATCCGGCCGGCACGAAGACCACCTTATCCAGGCCCAACTGCGTCCGCGCCTCCTCTGCTATCGCCAGGTGGGCAATGTGTATGGGGTCGAAGGTGCCGCCCAGCACTCCTATGCGCCTGGGTCGCTTTTCCTGATCGTCCGGGGATGCATGCTTCACGGACTCCACTCCAGCTCGATGTCCCCAATGTACACCGTATCGCCCTCAGAGACGCCTGCTTCCTCCAGGGCCTGGGCGATACCCGTGCCCACCAGGATGCGGTGAAAGCGCTCGATGGCCTCGCTCTGCTCCCAATTGGTCATCCGTGCAGCGCGCTCGATGCGTATGCCCCGCACCCGCCACACGTGCTCATCCTCGCGGGTGATGGTGAAAGCATCCTCGTCCGGTGGCAGGGTAAAGACTTCGACCCCGGTTGGCGAAACGGGCCGGGGAAGTTCAGCCAACAGGTTCGCTACTCGCCTCATTAGCGGTTTCACTCCCTCGCCTGTGACGGCGGAGATGCTCATCACCTCCACGCCCCGACGCTTCATCTCCGCCTGAACAGTCGGCCAAATCTCCCGCGCCTGGGGCAGGTCTATCTTATTCAGCACCACAATCTGCGGCTTGCTGGCCAGGTCCGGGCTGAAAAGGGCCAGTTCCTCGTTGATCGCCTCGTAGTCGGCGAGGGGATCGGGGGCGGCACCGTTGAGCAGGTGAATGAGCAGCCGGGTACGCTCCACGTGGCGCAGAAACTCGTGGCCCAGCCCCATGCCCTGGCTGGCTCCCTCGATGAGGCCAGGCAGATCGGCCAGGACGAAGGTAGTGTTCTCGTCCACGGCTACCACGCCGAGGTTAGGCTGCAAAGTGGTGAAGGGATAGTCCGCGATCTTGGGTTGCGCCGCACTGACGGCGGCCAACAGGGTGGACTTGCCCGCGTTCGGCATGCCGATGATGCCCGCATCGGCGATAAGCTTGAGCTCCAGGTGGAGCCATCGCTCCTCGCCGGGCTCACCTTTCTCGGACAGGCGAGGGGCCTGGTTGGTGGACGTGGCGAAGGCTGCGTTTCCTCGCCCCCCACGCCCTCCCCGGGCCACGCATACCCGCTGGCCGGGCTCGGTAAGATCGGCCAACAGCGCCCCCGTCTCGGCGTCACGCACCACCGTGCCCAGCGGCACCTCGATAATCACGTCCTCGCCGCGCCGCCCGGTCTGATTTTTCCCCCGGCCATGCTGACCGCGCCCGGCTTTGAAGTGCACCCTGCGCTTGAAGTGCAACAGAGTATTCCGATGCGGCGAGGCTACCAGGTACACGTTACCCCCCGCGCCGCCATCTCCGCCACTAGGCCCGCCAAAGGGTACGTATTTCTCGCGGCGGAAGGCCACGCACCCGTTGCCCCCATCGCCGCCTTTCACGTAAATCTTGGCTTCGTCGAAAAACACTATCCTCTCCTGATCATTTGTTTCATAAGTCCGCCGCAGCTTCTGGGGAGCATCATTATGAAACTCTAGCAGATTTGTCTCCTCTTGTCAAGCACTCGGCTTCTAGCTTCTCGACTTCGCCCACAAGCGACAGCCATCACCACCATGAGAGCGTCTGCCCATCCGGCACATAAAAACAGGGCACCGGTCAGGATGCCCTGTTCTGCTTTCGAGGGAGAATGCAGAGAGTAGGTCATGTTTTTAACATGACAAATCGTTCTCACCAGGCCCGTCACGCTGCAAGCATGACCTACCCACCGGCTGGGATAAGGGATGGCCTTTCTACACCTCGTCGGATTTGACCCAGGCGGCCAACTCAACCGTCAGCCTGTTGAAGAAACTCTGCGGAGGCAATGACCCACTGCCGTATTCCATCTCGCTGATTACCGCCTCAACGCGCAGGCTGGCCGTCTCCAGAACAATGTGCCGGTTCGGCTGGCAGAGCACGGCCTCACCCTTTGGCTCCAGCCGGGCGCGAAGTGCCTCGTCGTTGAAGGCATAGGCACTCATCAGCACCTTGGTCACCGTGCGGATGTCGTTCTTATCAAACAACCACACTTCAAAGGCCGTCACCTTGTCTGGTGGGCCCGCGCCGATAGTCTCGGAGATCCCCACCCCACATTCGCCGAGAAATTCGCCCACCGGCGTCTCGATGCTAAATGACTCGTCGTAGGTATCGTTGCCCAGGGAATAGCTGGTCATCCAGTGACCGAGAGGGGGCACTGCCTGCGCACCCTCCTCTCCTCCTTCTTCTTCGGTGAGCAACACCGGTTCGGGGGCTGGGCGCTGTGGGGCGGTAGGCACAGACCGCACTTCTTCCTCGGCGCGCTGCGCACTGCGCACCTTGATGAAGAAACCAACCCCGGCCAATAGAAGGACGAGCAGAACCAGTCCACCACACACCAGACCTATTGATCCCAACTTTATGCCTCCAGCCGGTGCTGGTGTGGGTGACGCCACAGGTGCGGGAGTCACGGATACTCCGGGCAAAATCGCAACCAGAGCATCCAGACGCTGGGCCTGTTGTGGATTTGCCTTCGCCCTGGCATCCGCGATAGCTTTGCTCAGCTTGGTCTCGTCCCATTGCCCCAGACGCATCTGAACCAGCTCACGGTTCTGATCCAATGCGTAAGAATCAGCTACCATCTGTACGTAGAAAGCCCTGTAGTCAGGATGGAGATCGGCGGGGGCCGCGTCCGTCCACTGGACCGGGAACAGTATCCAGCCCAGCACCATCCAACCGACACCCAGGCCCACCAGGAGACCCAGTACCAGGCCAACGACGGTCAGCCGGAGGCTATTTGTGTCCATTTTTCACCTCGTCTCTATAAGTCTGGACAAAGCTCTCAGCACTGACCATATTTTACCATAATATGAGTGATTAGGCAAGAGGGAATTTCATCAAAGCAACAAGGCTCTCACTCGAAGGCGAATGAGAGCCTTGTGACTTTCGGGCGATGTTCTACTGCGATTGAGGAGCGGGCGATGGGATTCGAACCCACGACCTTCTCCTTGGCAAGGAGACGTTCTACCGACTGAACTACACCCGCTGATCCCATTATCAGTACTCGAGAAAAGTCGGTGCTGCTGCCGCGTCGCCTGGACGTGAACGTCCAGGCTGAGCAGGCGAAGAGTGCTGAAGCACCCTTCACCAATGTAGACGGCGGCTCCGAGGCCACTACAGCCTGCTTCAGCAGGCTTCTGCTGCTGAGCCTGGCGCTTCAGCGCCGGGCGGGGGGCGGATTTCTCAACTACTGATTATCAATCAAGGCCAGATGGGGAAGGCGAGATTTGAACTCGCACGGATTGCTCCACGTGATCCTAAGTCACGCTCGTCTGCCAGTTCCGACACTTCCCCGCAGGCGAAGTAATTATACTATTAGAAGCCGATTTTGGCAAATCGCTAACGAACGGTGACTGTCCCCACCCCACCGCCGACCCGCAGATCAATTCGGTCATCAGCCGTGGCGTACTCCGGCGATTCGTAATACTTGCCCGAGCGAGGAAACCGGCCTTCGTCAATGCTCAATCCGACAATGCCCACGTCTGCGTCAATGCGTGCAGCCACGCCCTGCGGAATCTCCAGTACTACCTCGCCCACGCCGGCCTCCACGTCGGCTGTAGTCCGTCCCGTCGCCGGCAAGATGACCCGCACGCTCCCCACTCCGGTCTCCAGGGAGAACTCGGTCACTTGCAGGCCAGAGAGGTCCAGCGTTGCTTGACCAACCCCAGCATCCACGTTCAGGGTCAGTGGAATGCGGGACGAGAGAGCGATGTCCCAGGAATTCTCCGCCGCCATCCCAGGCCACCAGATAAAGCTGCCCCCTTTGCTCTTCAGCCGCAGATTTCCATGCTCAGCCGTGACATCATACCAGCGCTCCATGGGCAGGCCACTGAAACGGGCATCCATCAGGTCAGGCGAATCCTCCAGGGCACGGACCCGCAGATCACCGGTAGGGAAATCGAGAGACACAGCTACGCTCTCCGCCCCTCCCATCTCCTGAACCACGTGCTCGGTGATGCCGCTTTGCGGCACGCCGCCCCAGCCCCAGTAGACCGCCGCGGCCACCAGGCCCACGATGAGCAGGATGCCCACTACGGCGATAATCGCCGAGACCAGGGTGGACTGCCGTCCGATGAGGATTTCCAGCCCGAGCAGCACCAAAAGCAGCGGCCAGAAACGCCAGGCCACCGCCCACACGTTTCCGGGCAGCAGGCCGAAGTTATTGGCCAGAAACAACAATCCCAACCCGATGAGGATGGCCGGCCCTACCAGGCTGACTCTACGTCGCTCTTGCATATCGTTCCTCCTTATTATTTTAGGTGCGACGCACTTCTGAAATGCGCCGCACCTAATATACGCAAAAACTGGTTCCCAGGTTGCCTTTCCGCGAACGGCGAGGGTCTCCGCCTATGTACGACGCACTTTGGAAGTGCGTCGCACATGCAGACCTATGGCTGGGTGAGGTCTACCTCATCGGAGATAAGATCCGACATCTGTGGGTGCTGAGTGGATTCCACGCTGACCACGCGCGGATACAGGTACGAGAATCCTTCCTCAGCCGAGACCCAGCCATTGCTGCTGGTATCCGCCGACGAGCTCGTCAGCCCCTCTAGCAGGTAGTACGTGAAGAGACCGTGCTCGTAGGGAGGGCCAAGTTCTACGCTGAGTTCGTCCTTCGTGCAAGCCGTCATCACGATACGTCCGTCCTTGTCCACATCCTTGGCGAAACCATCACCTGACACCGCCGCGGTCGTCTCTTCCACTCCCATTGGCCGGAAAGAACCGCAGCGAGCCTGATAGCCTTTGGGAAGCTCGCTGGCGATCATCCCCCCGCTATGGCACGTATCAACCAGCACCACCACCTGTTGGGATTCCAGGCTGTCCAGCCAGCCGCCGAATTCATCATCGCGGATGCATTCATTCAACCAATAACTGTCGTAGGCAACCAGGTACTCATGTCCACCCGCTTGCGTGCCGTGGGCAGAGTAAAAGATGACCACCAAGGAATCAGCATCCTCCTGCGAGTCCAACCAGTTGATGATAGAGTCGTGGATTGCCCATTTAGTGGCCTGGCTATCAATCAACATTTTGATGTTCTCATCTCTAAACCCGCCATAATCGAGAAGCGCCTGGCGAAAGTCTCGGGCATCGTCGTCGGTGTAGTTGAGATCGTTGGCATACAGGAAATCAGCAATACCCACGACGACGGCGTATTTCTCAGACGGCGGATACTCCTTGAGCACCGTCGGCAAATACACCCCATGGTAGACGGTGAAGCGATTGGTGAACGTGATCGCCGTCGTGCCGCTGATGACCTGCACGTGCCATGGACCGGCCACGCTGGGCGTCAGATGCACCGTGCCGGTGAGCGTCGTCGCGCTCACGCGAGTCACACCTGTTGCCACAATGTCCGGCTGGCCGGGCTTCACTAGCCGGAAGGTGTCGCCGGGATCGAAGGTGCCGCCAGTGAGCGTGAGGACGATGTCCTGCCCGATGAAGCCCGTATCAGGAGAGACATCCGTCAGGGCCTGGGGCGTGGAGAAGGCCAGCACAGGCTGCGGCACCGGTTGGCCACCGAGCACCAGCGCTACCAGGATCAGCAAAGCAACCCCTCCTCCCAAAGATACGATGATTGACTTGAGTTTTGCGTCCATTGTTACAGAGCCTCCTTGTTCGCCGTGCTATAACGCCGGGGGGCTATCCCCGCCGGCCCAGTCCAAAGAACACGGGCATGAACACCAGCCGCGTGCCTTCTTCGATGGCCCGCCACGCCGTGTCCTTTGCCCGCTGGAAGGCCGCCTCGTCCACCAGGCCCACCACGTCCCGCTCCAGCAGCGCCCACTCGGCCGCGAAGTTCTCCCGCAGGGCCGCAGTATCCCACAACGAGGGAATAATCCCCACGTCAACGTCCAGCCCCGCCTGCTGGAGCAGCGCGCGCAACTTGCGCCCAATGAAGGGATCGGCCCCCTGTCGCTGCAAAGCCGCCGCCTGCCATTGCCCGATAGGCAGGTCGGGCCAATCCACCCGCCCTCCGTAGTCTGGCTCCCCGCAGACGAGCACCGCCCCGCCTGGGCGGGTCACCCGCGCCATCTCGCACACGGCCCGCGCCGGATCATCCACCCACATCAGCAGGAAGTGGCAGACCACGACGTCGAAGTGCCCGTCAGGGAAGGGCAACCGGCAGGCATCGCCCTCCTGATACACCGCCCGCCCGCCTCGCGCCCGGGCGGCCGCAATCATTGCCGCATCCACGTCTATGGCGATCACCTGACCCCGCGTACGAGCAGCCAGTTCCTCGGTGACTACACCGCTGCCGCAGCCCACGTCCAGCACCCGCCTCGCGCGCAACAAGTTCACCCGCCGGTAAAGCTGCGAGCGCACCGCTCGCGTCCAGGCAGCCTGGCGCGCGAATTGCTCATCACTCCCGGCAACGTTAAGAGGACAACCGGTGGTCATTTGGGCAAAGGTGTCTTGCTGATCTCGAACACGCAGGCATCATCCCCAACAGCCATGCAGGAGGTCTCTCTGACCTCGAACTCCTTGCCGCCGGTGACGAAGGATGCACCTTCGCGCAGAACACCGATGAACACCCAGCACATCGGCGCGTCGGAGACTTTCCCGTTGCAATTGGGGCAGGTGCGCGAGACGTACTTGAACTTGTCGGGCTCCTCCACGATCTCCAGATCCAGCGTCTGTCCCTTCTGAGCAGCCAGCTTGCGAAATCCGTTGACCATGTTCTGCAAGCCAAGCTTGAGCTGCATGTGAGTTGGCAGCAGCTTAAGCGCCAGCCCGGCAAATCCAAAAAGCGCCGACTCCTCCTGAATGGAATAGCGCGCTGAGATGCGGCCTACGCGCATGGCGAAACTCTTCCCCGCACGCCCGTAGAAATTCAGGATAGCCGCGTTCAGCGCGCTGTAGTCGGCGTATTTCAGGCCATCCATGTGCATGTTCGGAGGTGGATAGTTGTCCACCAGGTGGCCCAGCCCGGCCTCGCGCAGGATGATGTCCACCCCGTGCTTGCCGGCCACCTCCTCGACGGCCATGATGGCCCACCGCATGTAGGCATTAGGCAGGTCCAGATCACACGTGGGGTCGTGCTCTGTCTTATTTTCAACCTTCATCTTAGAGAACCTCCTTACTCCCTACCAGACTCAATTGTTGATGAACCTGCCCCCCAGCCCCTACAGATCTCTCATTGAATTCAGTCAATCAGATCGAGTTGACCTACCTCCTCCCCGCTTCGCCCCTTCGCATCCGATCCGTTCGTTTATGTCATGCTTACGTCACGGAGCCGTAGACTGGCTCTCCACGCACAAATACTCACCCTCCTCTGCATACAGGGGACACCCCCCACCGCAGATAGCCACATCCGCACATTCTTTGCACTCGGCGGGCAACCAGGTGCGGTTGCGCAGGTTCTCGGCAACACGATTGTGCCAGATGCTCTCCCAGGGATCGGTGAGGATGTTGCCCATCGCCTGGTAATAGCTCTGGCAGGGGATCACATCGCCGTTGGGCTCGACGCACATGTTGTACCTGGCCGCAGTACATCCCTTCACCCCCAGGTCCTTCTCCAACGGATTGAACTCGCAGTAGCGGGTAGGGGTGTACCAAATCAGGCGCAAGCTGTGTGCTCGCACCGCCGCCTGAATCTTATCCAGGATAGGGCCCAGGTCCTTCTCCGGGATGCCGATGCCCACGTCCCGTCCTTTGCCGGCGTAAATCAGGCCGTTGCAGGCAAAGGTCGGCACGCCCAGTTTGGCGATGAAAGCCACGGTCTCCTCGATGTCCGCCGTATTCAGGTCGGTGAGGGTGGTGTTGGTCATCAGGTACACGTCGGCGTCCACCGCATTTTTAATGCCCTGCACCGTCTCTTTCCACGCGCCCTTAGCGCCCACCATGCGGTCGTGCACCGCCTCGTCGTGCGATTCAATGGTAATCTGGATGTGGTCCAGCCCGGCTTCGAGCAGGCCATCCAGGTAAGCCCGATCGCTCAGACGGCGACCATTGGTTAACAGGCCAGTCACTACCCCCACGTCCTCGGCATACTCGATGAGCTCGCGCAGGTCCTCGCGCAGGGTGGCCTCCCCGCCGGTGAAGCAGATATGCGGGATGCCCAGTTCCCAGCAGCGGTCAATCACCCGTTTCCACTGCTCGGTGGACATCTCCGGGTAATCTTTGGGCCGGCCCACGTAGCAATGAGCGCAGTTGTTGTTGCAGCGATAGGTGAGCGCCAGGTCCATGCGATACGGCGCGGTCACCGGGGTCTCAAAGGGCTCGATGCGCTCCACGTCCAGGTAAGTGATAGGACAGATTTCGTCCGTCCGCGCCAGGGTGAAAATGGTGTCACGCAGTTTATCGTAATCGGCCTGGGCGGTCTGCTCGTCCACGTGATAGCGCCGGCGCATGGTACTGATGGCCTCCTCACGGGGCACGTCCTCCACGATGAGCTTGGCCCACTCGGTGGCCGTCTGGTTGAGGTGCAACACTTTGGCCGCATTGATCACCAGGATGCCGTACCCGTCCGGCTCCACCCGCAAGTGCAAGCGGAAACGCTCCTCGGCATCCGGCGCAGTGCGATAGTGATAGATTCCTGGTTTCAGGGGTTCAGGGCGGCTGAACCAGC
>JAGGZG010000295.1 GCA_021162125.1 Anaerolineae bacterium | reverse complement strand
GGGTAGTATTTGGCCAACTCTGCATCGTCTCCTGCAAAACCCTGTATCACGTCCAGATTTTCCCAAAAAGTCAGGGTGATAAAATGGGTAACTTCGCCTTCTTCGCGCTCCAGAATATAGACGCTGATGTTGCCTTCAACCGATTGATAATCGGGAATGGCTCGTTCGTTCAGAAACGTTCGATATGCCTGAGCCTTGCTCGTTGGCACGCGCCCATGCCACATACGTACAATCATCGCAGGGCGCGGCGGCAGGATGGTGAGGTAGAGGTAGCCCTTCGCCCGATAGTTCGTTACTTTTAGTCTTCGGCTTTCCATAGCAACCGCCCTTTCCTGACCTTGGCGAGGTACGACGGCCGGGGTATAAAGGCAGTGCGAAAATCCAGCCCTTGGAACCGTCATTTCACTCCAACGACAAACGGTTTTCCTTATTAATGTGAAGTCGGCTCTCAGCCAGTCTTGCAGAGCCACCGCGGGGCACTACGCCACCAACACCCCCAGGGCCAGGGAGACGAACTTGGTCTCGGCCGGGTCCGCACGGGAGGGCATGACCAGGGGGCATTTTCCGCCGACTATAACGCTGGCCATCTTGGCCCGCGCAAAGCAGACGAGCGTCCTGGCCAGCAGGTTGCCGGCCTCCATGTCCGGGGCGATGAGCACGTCGGCTCGGCCGGCTACCTGGCTCTTGATACCTTTGATGGCCGCCGACTCCAGCGAGATGGCGTTGTCGAACCCCAGCGGGCCGTCTACGATCCCGCCCTTGATCTGGCCGCGCTCCGACATCTTGGAGAGGTCGGCGGCGTCCCGGCTGAGGGGAATCTTGGGGTTCACCGTCTCCGCTGCGGCCAGGATGGCTACCCTCGGCTCAACGATGCCCAGCCGGTGGGCCACGTCAATCGCATTCTGCACAATCGCTACCCGCTCCTCCAGCGAGGGAGAGACGACGAGGGCGATGTCACTGATCAGGAGCAGGCGTCCGAAATCGGGTATCTCGAACACGCTGACGTCGGTGAGCAGCCGCCCCACGCGCAAACCGCGCTCTCGGTCGAGCGCGGCTTCAATCAGGTATCGAGGGTGAGCCAAGCCGTTCATCGCCAGGTCGGCCTGACCAGCGTTAATTATCCCAACCGCGCGCAACGCAGCCTGGCGAGGATCGGGCTCGGCAACGAGGTCAAATCCGTCCAGAGGCAAACCCTGCTCGTCGGCGATCTCCTCCAATCGCGCCGGATCGCCCAACAGGGTGCACGTGGCCAATTTCTGATCCTGTGCTCGCCGTGCTGCTTGCAGCGTGGCCGGTTCGTGAGCGGCGACAATCGCCACCCGGCGTGGCCCTCTGGCCCGCGCAGCCTCAACTAGTTCGGAGAAAGTGCGAATCATGTTCTCACTCCCAAAACCGCCAGCGAAAACGAGCGGAGGTCGTCAGCCCCAGAGCCTTGGCCACACGCTTCTCCAGCCGGGCCTTTTCCCTCGGGGGGAGGAACGCCGCCCGAACACCATTCATGATGATGTTCTTGAGCTCGATCATCGTCAGCCCGATGCCCTGAATGGCCACCACGTACTCGTCGGTGAGCGTGGTGTTGGATACGCTGGGGTCGTCGGTGTTCAGGGTGACACGCAACCCCAGGCGATACAGGTCCCGCAGGGGATGTGTGCCCAGACTGCGCACCACCCCGGTCTGCAAATTACTGGTGGGGCACACCTCCAGGGCGATGCCGCGCCGGAGGACGAGTTGCACCACGTCCGAGTTTTCGATGGTGCGCACTCCGTGTCCGATGCGGTCGGCCTCCAGAACAGTGATAGCCTCGTAGACCCGCTCAGGGCCCATGGCCTCGCCGGCGTGTACAGTGATGCCCAGCCCCGCTGCTTTGGCCCGGCGGAACAGGTCGGCGAAAGGTTTGCCGGGGTAATGCACCTCATCCCCTGCCAGGTCCAGCCCCACCACCCCCCGGTCGCGGTAAGCGATGGCCACCTCCGTCACATTCTCGGCCACCGCGCGGCCAAAGTCACGCATCACGCTGACAATCAGCCCGACGGCGATGTTGTGATCCCGTTGGGCGCGGTTGACGGCCTGGACCACCCAGTCGGTCACTTCGTCCAGGGAGAAATCCTGGGTCATAGCCAGGCTGGCCGGGCTGAAGCGCAGTTCCAGGTACTGGACGTTGTCCTCCGCCGCGTCGGTCACGGCCTCGTAAGCCACGCGCTCCACCGCCTCGCGGCAGGAATAGAAACGACGCAGCAGCTTGAATTTCTCCAGAAAGCGATGGAAGTCGTAGGGGTCGCCATCCACTACCTGCACCAAAGGACGTAATTCCTCGATGTCGTAGCTCGGCAGGTCTACGCCGTGTTCGCGGGCCGCCTCCGCCAGGGTTTCCAGGCGCAACGAGCCCTCCAGGTGACGGTGCAGGTCCACCTTGGGCATGGCCTGCAAGATCTCGCGCAGGCTAACGGTGTGGAATTGGTTCCGCTGCTCCGACTTCGCACTTTGTGTCATACTGATGCCAGAAGCACTCCAAGAGCCATCGAGACCAGCTTCGTCTCGTGAGGGTCTGAGCGCGAGGCTACGACCAGAGGTGCCCGGCCACCGACTACGATGCCGGCCATCCGTCCATGAGCAAAATAGGTGATCGCCTTGGCTAATAAATTGCCGGCTTCTATGTCAGGTGTGATGAGAATATCGGCGCGGCCCGCCACTTCGCTCTTGATGCCCTTGACAGCCGCCGATTCCGGGGAGATGGCATTGTCCAGGGCCAGCGGGCCGTCTACGATCCCACCGCGAATCTGGCCCCGATCAGCCATTTTCGCCAGATTGGCAGCGTCCATCGTCGTTGGAATTTTGGGATGGACCATCTCAGTGGCCGCCAGGATGGCTACTCTGGGTAGCTCCACACCCAGTGTCTGGGCAACGAAGATGGCGTTGCGTACTAACTCAACCTTCATCGTCATATCCGGCGCGACTACCACCCCCGCATCGCTGACGAAGATCAACCGGTCGAAGCCCGGAATCTCAAAGACACCCACGTGGGTAAGCAATCCCCCGCCGCGGATGCCGTATTGTCTATCCAGGGCTGCGCGCAGGAAATCGGCCGTCTCTATCTTGCCCTTCATCGCGATCTGAGCATGCCCCAGGCCCACCAACTCCATGGCCTTGCGCGCCACCAGCCTGGAGTCAGGCTCATGCACGATCATCATACGCTTGACGTCTATCCCGCTCTCTCCTGCGATGCGGGCGATGTCCTGGCGGTCGCCGACCAGCACGCAGTCCGCGATGCCCAATTCCTCGGCGTCATGGGCAGCCAGCAATACCTCCTGCTCATGCGCCGCGGCAATGACCACGGTCATGGGCCCTTTCTCCTGGGCAGCCTTCATCAACTCCTCAAATGTCCTGATCGTCATAAGCGCTCCTTGGTTTATAGTGTCGAGCACGTCCTGTTGTGTGAAATGAAAATGGGATGAGACCGATGGCTTGCTACGTGGCGTGTATTGCGTGGTGCGCGTTGCGCGTTACTCATCGCTGGACTCCAGCTTCGGCAGGGTGAAGAAGAAAGTGCTGCCACGTCCCTGCTCGCTTTCCGCCCACACACGCCCACCGTGAGCCTCGACGATGCGCTTGACGATAGCCAGCCCCAGTCCCGTGCCCCCGAAACGGCGGGTAGTAGACCCATCCACCTGGTAAAATCGCTCGAATATCTTCTCCAGTTCGTCGGCGGGGATGCCTATGCCGTTGTCGGAGATGGACGCCTCTACCACGTCACCGGCATCCCACACGCGAATGGTGACCTCTCCCCCGTCCGGGCTGAACTTGATGGCATTACCCAGTAGATTGTCGAAGACCTGATTCAGTCGGTCGCGATCCCCCGGCACCAGCGGCAAGTCCGAGGGAATATCGGCCTTGAGCACGATCCCCGCCTGACGCGCCGTGACCTCAGCGCCAAGCAGGGCCATCTGAGCGATCTCGCCCAGATTCACCAGGGAGAGATGGAGCGACTCCCGTTCAATCTGCTGCAAGGCGATGATGTCGCGCACCAGGCGCGTGAGAGTGTTGGTGCGTTCGGCCACGATCTCCAGGCTCTCCCGCTGGCGCTGGTTTAGTTCGCCCAACGTGCCATCGAGCAAGAGCTCAACGTATGCTTTCACGAATGTCAATGGCGTACGTAGTTCGTGAGACACGTTCTGCACGAACTCGGACTTGAGACGGTCGAGCTCTTTGAGCTCGTTGTAGGCCCGCTCCAGCTTCTCGGCGCGCTCTTTCAAACCCTTGTAGAGCTGTGCGTTCTCGATGGCCACTGCCGCCTGCGCAGCAGCGATGGACAACAGCCGCCCATCGTCGTCGGTGAAGGCATCCACCTTGGTATCGTCAATGTTCAACGTGCCGATCACCCGATCTTTGGTGGTCATCGGCACCGCCAGCAGAGAGCGCACCGTGGGATCAAAGAAAATGAAGCCGGGATAGGAATGGGTGTCCGGGATGTAGATCGGCCGGCCGGTTGCCGCCACCTGTCCGCTGATCCCCTCACCGACCTTGAGCCGGGCCTCGTCCCGCCATTTGTCGCTCAGTCCGCTGGCCGCCCGGATGGACAACTCTTGCGTTTCCTGATCCACCAGGAAAATACAGCACCCCCGGCAGGCGAGCACCCGTTTGATAATGCTGACGATGTTTTCCAGCACCTCATTTAAATCCAGGCTGGTGGTCGTCTGTTGGGCAACAGTGTAGAGAGTGGAGACCTCGGCCAATCGCTGCTGGGTTTCGTTAAACAGCCGGGCATTCTCGATGGCCACTGCCACCTGGTCGCCTAGAGCCTGGAGGACAAACAGGTCGCTCCGGTCGAAAGCGTTCACCCGGTCACTCTGCACGTCCAACACGCCCAGGACGCGGTCCCCGACACGCAGCGGCACGGCCAGCTCTGCCCTGGTATCGGCCAGCAGGTGGTCAAATTGAAAGCTGGGCACTTTTTCCACATCGTTGACCAGGAGAGGCTCGCCGTGACCGGCCACCCAGCTAATAATCCCCTCCGCGTTGAGCCGAATACGGACGCCGGACACACGGCCAGCTTTCCCTTCAGCACTGGTGCCCGCGCGCAGCTCCGCGTAACCAGCCTCCGGCTCGACGAGAAAGATGTGGACGTGGTAGTATCCAAAACGCTCGCGGATGAGCTCGACTACCTGGGCCAGCAGTTCGTCCAGGACGAGAATCGAAACAATGCGCTGACTGACCTCGCGGATAGTCTCCAACTGGACGGCCCGCTTACGCTCCGCCTCGAAGAGTTGAGCGTTGCGAATGGCCATGGCCGCCTGGGTGGCAATGTTGGTCAGAAACTCAAGGTTGCGCTCGGTGAACTGCCCGACTTTGAGCCGGTTGTCCACGTAGATGGCCCCGATGGTCTCGCCTTTGGCAATCAGGGGCACGCACAAAATCGAGCGCAACCCGTAGGCGATCACACTGGTCCGCCGTCCGAAGCGCGGATCTTCCTTCGCGTTGACGGTGAGGACAGGAACCCCTTCGGTCGCCACCCTTTCGGCCACCGTGCGGCTGATCTCGAAAGGTTCGCTATCAATGACACGCTCGTCCAGATTGCGGGCTGCTCTGAAGACCAATTCCCCAGTAGCCGGGTCCCGGAGAAGCAGGCATCCTCGCTCCGCCCCTGTGGCCCGGATGGTCTCGGCCATCACCGTATCCAGCACTACGTCCAGGTCGAGGGTGGAGCTGATGGCCCGCGCCAGCTCGTTGAGTGTGGTCCGTTCCGCCAACTCCTGTTGAGTCTGGGCGTGGAGCCGGGCGTTCTCAATGGCTACCGCCGCCTGGTCGGCGATGGCGTAGAGCAGACGTTGATGGCTCTCGTCGTAAGCGTGGGGTTCCCGGCTCTGGATGGACATTATCCCGATGACCCGCTCCTGGGCCACCAGGGGGACAGCCAGCCAGGAACGCACGTCCTCCCCCACAGTCCGCGTATCGGCTCCGGGCCAGTTATCCTGCTCTACCGTCCAGTCGCCGATGAGTAACGAGCGCCTGGTGCGCACGACCCAGGAAGCGGGCTCAACCTCTTCGTCACCGACTTTCTGAGAGAAGCGATCTACTCTTTTCCCGCCGTCCACGAACAGGTCGTATTGAAGCTGGTCCCGTTCCTCGTCGTACAGGGCCAGCGAGAAAACGGAGAAGTCCAACACACGCCCGGTCTGAGCATAGATTAGCCACAAGATCTCATCGGGCTTGAGATTCAGGGCGATGGCTGCACCGATGGCATACGTGATCGCCGCTTCGTCAATCCGTCGCTGAAGCTCCGCCTGGACCTGGGCCAGCTCGGATTCCAGACGCTGGCGCTCGCTCCCGTCGTGCAGGAGCACCAACGTGCCGATGCTGCGTCCTTTGTCACGCAGACCGGCAAGAGTCAGTTCCACGGGTACAGGTTCGCCGTCCTCACGAGGCAGCAAAACACAGAGAGGAGGTACCGACTCACCTTCCAGCACCCGGGCCAGGTCACGACGGATGCGCGTCGCCTGTGTCGGTTCAAACAGCTCGCTGAAGATTTGTTTTTCCAGCTCCGCTCGCTGGCGGCCAATAAGTTCCTCAGCCCGGCGGTTGACCAGGAGAAGACGGCCCTCGGCATCAAGAAAGCACATCGCATCGCTGGAGGACTCCACCAGGTCCCGGTATTTCATGACAGAATGGCTGTATCTGCGCAGCGCCACGTTCTCCCCTGTCTCCTCCCCCCTATTCTCGCAACAACCAACTCCAATAACGCCAAGCGATAGCCAGGTCCAGTGTCATCCCTACAGCCAGAGGGATGTAGTAGGTACACAGATAGAAAACGCTGCTGTGAAACACGGGTGGGCCCAATTCCTCAGCGAGGAATACACTCATCCGCAGGAAGTGGGCCACTACAGCGACCGACAGACAGGCTACGCTCACGTAGAAACCTCGGTAATAGTGGGGCATTTTCGTCACCTCGCCCAGTCGCTTGCTGAGCTGAGCGAGGATCCAGGTCGCCAAAATGAGGGAAAGCAGGCCCAATGAGCCTGCCAGCGCCGCTACGACATTCACCGCCGTCCTCCGGTCATCAGGTTAAACAGAAAGTAGGACAGGATGCTCAAAAACAACCCGCCGAGAAATAAGGCCACGTCGCCCGCCACGTCGCCCACCAGGTCACCGGCGATCAGGGCATATCGCACGCCACCTACCAGGAACAGCAAGGATGGGATGATAAACAGTTGGTAGTAGGAACGCTGGCCAGCTTTCTCCTCGTAGAAACGAGCGATGAGGAAAAGAGTCAGGGACAGGAGGGCCGCGATACCCCAGGCATATATGACCAGCACACTGTTGACGACCTTCATCCAATCCATAAACGTCTCCGCGCGGGAGTCGGAGGGGTGTCCCCAGATCACGCAGTACCCGCCAGGGCGTCAGGTGCCCCGGCTACGAAGCCACGTCCGTTGAGCCGGGTTGGCAGGGCGTTTTCAGCGCCCGTTGCTCCGTGGCCCGGCGAATCATCGCCGGGCGGCAACTCACCCGCTCCCGCCGGATTGTCAAATCCGGTGGTTCAGCGGGCAGAACCTGGCGAACCTGGTCGCTTTTGGCTTGCATGGTTCGGCTGTGCTCACCACGGGTCTGGCGACCCGGCAGGAGCGCCTGAGCAGTCAGGGCTTCTCTTTCTTGACGAACGCCCGAACGAACGAGTCGGCCATGCTCAGGCGCGGACTGCCACTCATGATCCCCTCGCGTCCCTCGAATTTGGCCTGCACTTCGATGCCCCCTGAGGTGATCTCGAACTGGCGGATGTCCTTGGCATGGTCACTGCCCCGCAATTTGAGCACCAACAGCGCCTTATGGATGGCGCTTTCGATCTCCACGTAGCGCAGCAGGATGTAAGAATCCACGACGAAAGCTATGCTCTCCTCGCTCTCGGCGGCCCCCAGCAAAGCCGGGCTCTCCTTGGTCAGGACGGCGGTCAATCCCTCGCGCTTGAGAGCGTTGATGAAACTGTACTGGATAGCCCGCAGTTCCACGGGGTCGTCGGTCAGTTTCTCCAAGTGAGACAGGCTATCCACCAGGATACGACGCGCTCCCATCTCGTTGGTCAGGGTCTCGATCATCCCGCCCACTTGTTCCAAATCGAGCCTGCCTACCTCCGGGCTGGTCATAATTACCTTCAAGCGTCCCTCTCGCTCCAGAGCCTTGAAGTCCCACCCGAAAGCAGCCGCGTCACGGTAGTACTGTTGGGGAAATTCCTCGAAAGTCAGGATAATGCCGGGTTCGTCGTACAGGGTGATTCCATTGTAAATAAATTGCATGCCCAGCGTGGTTTTCCCCGTGCCGGGAGCTCCCTCCACCAGGTTAGCCGTCTGTGGCAAGAATCCGCCGTGGAGCATCTCATCCAGACCCTTGATACCCGTCTTAACTCGTTGCATCGTCCTCCTCCCGTGACTGGTTGCCGGTCACCACTTGCTAATTGCCGCAAGCTAGCTGTCTGAGCTTCATTATCCGCAGACCAATCTCCCACAACCAGTTCAACGCATACCTCGGATGATGTGGTAAACCGCTTTCACCCGAAAGTGCCGGTCCTCGCAGGCTCGAATGAACTCCTCTACAATGCGACGCATGGACTCGTCGGTGGTCAGTGAGTACACGGGAATCTCGTCCAGGTGGCGGATTTCCATGACCCCACTCTCCACCAATTCGTTGAGTTCGGGTTCGACCGCGGTCACGTTGCGTCCGGCATAACGAGCGATGTTCTCGACAGTGTCTGCTGTATTGGGGTTCTCGTGGAAAAAGCGGACCAGATCCCACTTGATGAAAGTATTGACCTTGGTTTTCACGAAGTCGAGGAGGTCTGGGTCCATATCATTCATGAGCCTGGCCGTAAAATCGTCACTGGTAGCCAATTTCACGTGCCTCCTTTCCCCTACCGGCCTGTTAGTCTGGAGCGTGGACAAAATCTATCAGAAATCGTTTGCCGAGTTCCTGGAAAATTCAAGTCAGCCCATTGGTCTTCAGCCAGATCACGTCTCTATTGTAACACCGTAAAACAAAAAAGGCAAAGGCACTCTGCGCGGTCAGTAGCACCAAGAAATGCTGCTCCCGTCGCCTAACCGTCCCCGCTCCGCGCTGGGCGAAGGTCTCCCGACCGAGCCCCGCGTTGGGCGAAGGTCTCCGCTCCGCGTTGGGCGAAGGTCTCCCGACCGAGCCCCGCCTCTGTCAGGCTTTGCCCCGAGCGAAGTCGAAGGGAGACCTTCGGCGAACAAAGTAATTGCCAACGAATTAGCCGGAGCTCCCTGCCCTAGCCACTTTCAACGGCCGGGGCGGCCAGCGAAAAACGTTGGTCACCACACCACGGCGGATATTATCCTGCAACTCCCCGAACATCTCGAAGGCCTGGCGCTTGTACTCGACCAGCGGATCGCGCTGGCCGTATGCTTGCAAGCCAATGCCCTGCCGCAAATCCTCGATGTCCGTAAGGTAATCAATCCATAGGCGGCTGATGAAATGCAATATCACGTCCTTCTGCACCTGATGCATCACTCGCCGTCCCAAAAAGGCCCGTACAATCTGCCGCGTCTCCTCGTCTAACTCGGAAATGCGCTTGGCGTCGAAGGCCTCCACCTGCCGGGAGCCCAAGTAGCGTACAAACCCCTCGTAAACCTCTGCGTCCAAATCGGTCAGTCGCCGTTTCCGCAACCGCTCCATCTGCTCTTCATCCAACGCCAATCCCCGATCCTCCAGGAATTGCCAGATGCTCCGCCGAGTCCCCTCGTCCAAATCGGCTATGTGCTGATCGCGGATGGCGCGCTCCTGCTCCTGGCGAAGTACGCGGAACACCTGAGTTCGCACTTCCTCATCCAGATCGGCCAGCGTCTGCTGTTGGAATGCCTGATATTTTTTCTCATCCCTGACGTATCCTGCTTCCCGGACATGACGCAGAATGCTGGCCTGGGTAGCCGGCGGCAGATCGCCGAGCCGCTGTCCCCGCATTCCACGCAGTTGGCGCTGCCCCAGGAAAAGGGCCAAGCCATCCAGTTCACCCCGCCACTCGGCCAACGTTTGGCTGTCGAGCCGAGCCAGTCTCTCCTCGTCCACGAAGTAGCCCGTCTCTTCCAGATATTGCTGCAAGCCGCGCTTAAGGTTATCTTCCAGGTCGGCCACCCGCTGCTCGCCAATCTCCTGCTCCAACTCGCGACTCAGGTGGTCCACAATCTGCTCGTAGATCTGAGGGGGCAGGTCTCCCAACCGCATTTGAGCGTACTCGCGCTGCCGGGCCTTGTCCACAAGATACTCCGCCTGGTCAAGGTACTGCCAGAGCAAGTCCTGGATCTCCCCCTCCAAGTCCGGGATGGGCCGATCATCGCATCGGGCCAGCAGGTGCTGAGCAAGATAGCGAGTGACAGCCTCGCGGACCTCCTCCTCCATCCTCGAAGCAGGCATACGCGCAAACTCCTCGACTTTGGACCGGGCCACGAAGTAGTCCCGCTCATCCAGGTAGTGCCGGATGCGTGATTGCAGGCTGGCCGGCAGCTCACCTATAGACCGTTCGGCCACTAACTCTTCCACTTCCCGGCCGAGACGCGACATCAGGGCCTCGCTAGTCTCGGAGCCCAGGGCGGCGATTTTGACCTGCGGGAGCACCTCTGCCAGTTCACGATCTGTGAAATAGCGAACTTCCTCGAGGTAACGCCAAATTGAGCGCTGAATTTCCTCGGGTAACTCATCGAACCGATACCTTTTAATCTCGCTCCAACGATCACGTCCCAGGTGTTGGGCCAGGCTCATGTAGACCCCCTGATCCAGCTCCGAGAGGGTCTGGGCGCGGACAAATCGCTTCTTAGCGGCCTTATCGGCGAAGTAACCCGTAGTTTCAAGATATTGCAGGATGCTCTCCTGTAACTCTTCCTCCAGGTTCGTGAAAGGCTCGTCGTCAAACGTGCTCATCCATTCGCGGCCCAGGTGACGCTCCAGCCCCTGGATTATCTCCGGTGCGAGCTGGGCCAGTGGTTGGCGTCGAAACTCCTCGACTTTGGCCTCGTCCGCGAAATATCCAACCCCATCCAGATAGGCCCATATTCGCTCCTGGAGGTATTGGTCCAGCTCGCCAACCATGTGCTGTTCCAGGTCCGCCTGCACTTCGGTCACGAGACGCTGCCGCACCTCTTCGCGAACTTCTGGCCCCAGGTCGCTCAATCGCTGCTGCGGGAGGGAGTCCACCGCGGCCTGATCCACGAAATAACCGTCCTGCTTAAGGCAGTCGAGCACGTATTGGCGCGCATCCTCCTCCAATCCGGCGATTGTCTGCCCATTGGCAAACAGGTGTTGGCTCCAATATTGCCCAAAGCCGGCGAGGGTTTCCTGGTCCAGATCGGCCAGCCGTCCACGAGCTATCTCCTGTCGCCTGGTCTCGTCGGTAAAGAAGCCTGCCTCACGCAGATAATGCATAACCGCTCGCCGGGTATTCAGGT
>JAGGZG010000272.1 GCA_021162125.1 Anaerolineae bacterium | reverse complement strand
TGCTGCTGTCCGCGCTTCCCCGTCTGGGACTTTCCTTCGGACCGGTGGAGCCGTCATTGTTGGGGCTGGGCCTCGCCCGCCTGGGGCTTAACGTGGCGCTGGCGTTCGCCTATCCCCTCATCGCCCGCGCGGGCGGGACGTCGCCCACCTCCCCCGGCGTGCTGATCGGCATCCTGTACGTGATTATCTCTGTCGCCGCCATCTACGCCTTCGTCGTTGAGCCCTTCCACCTGACGGTCACCACGCTGGAGGTGGTCACAGACAAGTTACCACCCGATGCCCCTCCGCTGCGCATCCTGCACCTCTCGGATTTTCACGTGGAGCGTATCACCAAGCGGGAGAGGGAGGTGCTGGCCCTGGCCGAGCAGTTATCCCCCGATCTGATCGTCCTCACCGGAGACTACCTCAACCTGTCTTACGTGTACGACGAGACGGCCCGCCGGGAAGCCCGCGCTGTGCTACGCCAGCTCCGCGCGCCTTATGGGGTGTACGCCGTCGCCGGCAGCCCGCCCGTGGACCCGCCGGAGGCGATGGAGGCTCTGTTCGCAGGCACGGACATCACCGTGCTGCAGGACGAGGGCCTGCTGCTGGACGTGCGTGACCAGACCATTCGCCTCCTGGGCGTGACCTGTAGCTGGGACCCGGCCGAGGCTGCCCAGGGACTGGACCGGGCGCTGCGCACCTGCCCCGAAGCGGAGTTCACCCTGCTGCTCTATCACTCGCCGGACATCATGCCCGACGCCGCCGCACGCGGCGTGGACCTGGTCCTGGCCGGCCATACCCATGGCGGGCAGATTCGCCTGCCCCTGTACGGGGCGGTGCTCACCAGTTCAGTTTACGGCAAACGATACGAGATGGGACGTTATCAAGAGGGGCAAACGGTGATGTACGTCAGTCGCGGGCTGGGGATGGAGGGCCTGAGCGCGCCGCGAGTTCGCTTCCTGTGCCCGCCAGAGGTGGTGCTGGTGATTCTACGGGGGAAAGAAGAGTGAGGGAGAATTCTGTTCCTGGATGATCACGGGTTCGCGCCGTGCACCTTGCGCCACGGCACCTCGAACGCTTCTGGCAGTTCGGGATTCGTCAGGGCCAGCGAGAACTCGCGTAGCCAATAACGGATGTAGTCCACGTCCAGCGCATCCCGCTGCCGGTAGACGATGCTCTCGATGTCCTGCACATCGCGTGGCCGGCCAGCAACGGCCTTGTGAATGATCAGATCCTCCGCCGAGCATAGCCGGATAACTTTGCCCGGTTCAAGCTCGTAATCCACCGCGCGGCGCATTACCTCATCCTCGTAGCCGGGGATAGCCAACGAGATGTCCACGCCGCAGCCATTCGACGCGCGGATAAGCACTATCCGTGCCCGGCGGGCGAAAGCTACTGGGTCCTCGATACGCGACGAAAAACGGGCGGTAATAGTCCGCACAACATCTTCAGTCTCGTTCAGAGGGACAGAGATGGTCATGTCCACGTCTTGCGTGAAGCGTGGCTCGCCCCAGTGCTGAACGGCCATCCCGCCGATGATAACATAGGGAATCTCAAGCCCGGAGAAGAAGGTGTGCATCTCCCACGCCGCTTCTTCGCGCGTGTTCACAGTAACCCCTTTCGCGCTGCCAGCCGTTCAAAAGCGCGGCGTCTCTGCACCAGCGTTTCGACTCTCAATCCCTCCAGTCGCCTTAACCCCTCCTCGCGGCCGGCGACCGCTTCCCATGCCCTGCACAGGCTGTCGTAAATGGCCCGTGCTTCCTGGGGTGTCATCCGCGCCAGGCGCTCCATGCGCTCCGCTTCCAGGAACTCCTCTGCCTCGCCGTAAGCGCGAATCATCTCAGCAATCATTTGTCTATCCATGGTCTCCCCACGCAACACACTACGTTTTCGCGCAATCGAACGGCGCCCGGTGAGATTATAACACGGTTTCCATCTGAGGGCAACGCGAAGCGCACTCCCGCTTGCCAGGCCATGGATAATGGAGTACAATCAGAGCGATCTCGAATTCCCACGACGGAGGATGATACACGATGAAACACTACAAACTCATGATCCCGGGTCCCGTGGACGTCGAGGACGAGGTGCTGGCAGCGATGAGCAGTGCCTCGATGCCGCACTACGGGGCGGATTGGTTGGAAATCTACCACGACGTCATCGCCATGCTCAAACAGGTCTTCCAGACCGAGAACGACGTGCTTCTCATGCCTGGTCCGGGCAGCGCCGCGCTGGATGCCGCGCTGGGCAGTCTGTTGGCCCCCGGCGAGCTGGTGTGCATCCCCGTAAGCGGCTTTTTCAGCCGACGGCTCGTCAAGATAGCGAACGCCAATGGGTTGCACGTGTTGCCGGTGGACTTTGCTCAGGGCCAGCCGGTCGAACCGGAGACGTTACGCCAACGGATGGCGGAGCAGCGGGAGATGGAGAGACGTTCCGGCAACCAGCCCCGGCTGCGCGCTCTGGCCATGGTGCATCACGAGACGTCCACCGGGGTGCTCAATCCACTGCCGGAGATCGTCGCCGTAGCCCGTGAGTTTGACCTGCCGATTATCGTGGATGCCGTCTCCTCGATGGGCGGCGTACCACTACCGGTGGACGAGTGGGGCATTGACGTGTGCGTCACCGTGGCCAACAAGTGCCTGGCCACCCCGCCGGGCGTCGCTATCCTCTCCGTCAGCCCCCGTGCCTGGGAGATGATCGCCGCGCAGGAGAACTCCGGCCGGGGCTGGTATCTGAACCTCAGTACCTGGCGCTATTACATGGATAACTGGGCCTGGCATCCCTATCCCATCACCCTGCCCACCAACAACATCATCGCTCTGCAGGTAAGCCTGAAGCGCATCCTGGCCGAGGGTCTGGAAGCACACTACGCCAGCTACGTCCGGGCCTCGTCACTCGTCCGCCAGGGATTGCGCGACATGGGCTTCGAGATGTTCGTCGCCGACGAGTGGGCCTGCCCGGTGGTCAGTGCCGTGCGTGCTCGTCCGGACGTCCCCACCGGCGAGTTACACGATTTCCTGCGCGACGAACACGGTATCCTCATCGCCGGTGGGCTCGAGGATCTGCACGGGATCATTTTCCGCGTGGGTCACATGGGCAAGGCTGCCTCGCAGGAGTACAGCTTAGCCTTTTTGCAGGGCGTGGAGGACTTTTTGCGCCGCCGGGGGCTGATCTGAGGCG
>JAGGZG010000257.1 GCA_021162125.1 Anaerolineae bacterium | reverse complement strand
GCCCCAGCAACGCAGGAGAATAAGCCACCCGGGCCAGAGGCACAGTAGCGCACGAGCGGCCGGCGATTCACAAATACGAATTTGGCTCAAAGCAACCCCATTTCCTCCGAGGAAACGGGTTTCTGGCCCTGCGTTTGACACAGGCGCTACTCTGACCTATAATACATGGTTGCGCTCGCCACAGCCAGCACGGCCACGCACGAGAGGCCCGTCCGCTAGAGCGCACAATTACTACGACTACTACGAAAGGAGCGTGAATCTTAGTGGGAGCACTACCAAAACGAAAAGTTTCCAAAGGGCGGCGCAATCGTCGGCGTAGTCACGACGCCCTGAAGCCTTTGCATCTCGTTGCCTGCCCGCAATGTCACGAGATGCGATTTCCTCACCAGGTCTGCCCGTCGTGTGGCACCTATCACGGCGTCAAGGTGATCGAGGTCAAGACCAAGAAAAAATCTTAAATAGATCGTTCTCTCGTAAACGTTCACCCTCCCGCCGGTTATAACGCGATCTCACCGACAAAGCGTTGTTTCGACTTAACTTTGGCCCTTTGGCAAAGCGATTCCCGAACCTGCGGGAGGCCAGGTGAACCCATACCCAGGCCGTGCCGGAGCGGCTTTGCTTGCACGGCCCTTGTTGTTTCGGTTCAAATAGCGAATGAGCGAATAGCGAATTTATGAATCCTCTCATCATTCGCCATTCATCGTTCGCCATTCACTACAAGGAGAACGACGATGATCAAAACCCGCCTGTGCACGTTGCTGGGCATCACCCATCCCATCATACAGGGTGGGATGGCCTGGGTTGCCACGGCAGAGCTGGTCGCCGCCGTCTCGGAAGCAGGCGGCCTGGGCATCCTGGGCGGAGGCAATGCGCCACCCGATTACGTGCGCGCCCAGATCCGGGAGACCCGGCAGCGAACGGATAAACCCTTCGGAGTCAACATCCCCCTGTTCTCGCCTTACGTGGACGATGTGGTGCAGATCTGCATCGAGGAGCGGGTAGCAGTGGTCGCTACCGGCGCGGGCAGCCCGGCCCCGGTCATCCCCCCGCTGAAGGAAGCGGGCATTATCATCGTACCGGTGGTCGGTTCGGTGGCCCTGGCCAAACGGGTGGCGCGCATGGGCGCGGATGCCCTGGTCGCCGAGGGGATGGAATCCGGCGGGCACATTGGCGACGTAGCCACCTTGCCCCTCATCCCCCAGGTAGTGGACGCGGTGGACATCCCGGTCATCGCCGCCGGGGGCATCGCCGACGGACGGGGATTAGCAGCAGCCCTGGCCCTGGGCGCAGAGGGCATCCAGATGGGCACCCGCTTCATCTGCACCACCGAGTGCATCGCCCATCCCAACTATAAGCAGAAGATCGTCCAGGCCAAAGATCGGGCGACGATTACCACCGGCTACAGCCTGGGCCACCCCGTGCGCGCCATCAAAAACCCGATGACCCGCAAGTTCCAGGAAATAGAGCGCGGGGAAGAGATCAACGAAGAGGAGTTGATCGAGCTGGGCACGGGCAAGCTGCGCCTGGCGGTCAAACAAGGCGACATGGTGAACGGCTCAGTCATGGCCGGACAGATCAGCGGGCTGATACACGACGTGGTCCCCACACAGGAGCTCATCGAGCGCATCGTCGCCGAGGCCGAGGACATACTGAACAAGATGCCGTCCCTCGTGGTGCACCAGGAGTAATGGACATGGACCAGACACGGACAGCTTTCGTGTTCCCCGGCGGCGGCGTGCAATACGTGGGCATGGGCCGCGACCTGTACGACGCTTATCCACAGGCCAGAGCCGTCTTCGAAGAGGCAGATGACACCCTGGGCTTCGGCCTCTCGCGGCTGTGCTTCGACGGGCCGGACGACGAACTGCTGGACATCGCCAACTCACTACCGGCGATCATGACGGTGAGCATCGCCACCTTGCGCGTCCTGGAGACATGCAGACTGGGCCCCGACAGCGCGGGCTGGGTCGCCGGACACAGCGCAGGGGAGATCACCGCGCTGGTAGCCGCTGGCATGCTGGACTTTGCCGACGGACTGCGGCTGATGCGCACTCGTAGCACTCTGATGCGGGAAGCAGGCCAACGCCATCCTGGAGGTATGGCGGCAGTGATAGGTCTCGAGACCAAAGATCTGGAGGAGATGTGCGCAGAGGCACGGCGCGAGACAGGCCAGGTGGTGCTGATCTCCAACTACAACGCCCCGGGACAACTCGTCCTCTCCGGCCATGAGCATGCTCTGGAACGGGTGTTGGCCCTGGCCCGGGAGCGGGGTGCGCGACGGGCGGTACGCCTGGCAGTGACCATCGCCTCTCACTGTCCGCTGATGGAAAGCGCCGCTGCCGGCCTGCGACGGTGGATGGAGAACGTAGCTTTCCGCCCGGCGCGGATTCCCCTCATCGCCAACGTCACGGCCCAACCCATTCGCACCCCAGAGGAGATCCGCCACGAGCTGGGCGTTCAATTGATCTCGCCAGTGCGCTGGACGGAATCCATTCAGCACCTCATCAAACAGGGAGTGGATACCTTCATCGAGATTGGCCCGAAGAAAGTGCTCAATGGCCTGATCAAGCGCATTGACCGCAACGTGGCGAGAATCAGCGTGGGGGATGTGGCTGGGGTAGAAGCCCTGGCCACCAGCGGGTAAGCCCTTCTGCGGAGTGCTGAACCCCCGACTTTCGTCGGTGGAGTAGTCATAGCACCTCCCAAAAACATCCACGGCCGGCAACGGGGCCGGGGCAGGCCGTGAAGTGAATTTACCCTACGGGAGATCAAGGGAGTAAGAAGACAATGGCAGATTTGCAAGACAAAATAGCGGTAGTCACCGGCAGTTCACGGGGGATCGGGCGGGCCATCGCCCTGGAGCTGGCCCGGCGCGGGGCGAAAGTGGTGGTCAATTACCGGCGCAACGAGACCGCCGCTAACGAGGTGGTGGAGCGCATCAAGGCCGCAGGCGGCGAGGCCATCGCCGTGCAGGCCGACGTGAGCGTGATGGCCGAGGCCCAGACCCTCATCAAGACCGCTCTCAACACATTTGGCCGATTGGACATCCTGGTGAACAATGCCGGCACCACCCGCGACACGCTCCTCGCCATGATGAAAGAAGCGGATTGGGACGTGGTGATGAACACGAACCTGAAAGGTGCTTTCAACTGCTGCAAGGCCGCGATCCGCCCGATGATGAGACAGCGCTATGGCCGAATTGTGAACATCACCTCGGTGGCCGGACTGGCTGGCAACCCCGGGCAGACCAACTACTCCGCCGCCAAAGCGGGGTTGATAGGGTTCACCAAATCCCTGGCCAAGGAAGTCGGCCCCCGCAATATCACCGTGAACGCCGTGGCTCCCGGTTTCGTGCCCACCGACCTGACGGCGGACCTGCCGCCCGAGCTGTTGCAAAAAGGGCTGGAGATGACACCACTGGGCCGCACAGGGACGCCCGAGGACGTGGCTTACGCCGTCGCCTTCCTCGTCTCCGACGAGGCCAGCTACATCACCGGGCAGGTGCTGAGCGTGGATGGCGGCATGGTGATGCAGTGACAGAGGAGACTGAGCTCATGGAAGAAAACCTGGGTAAAGTGATCATCGCCCCGGGCGTGTTGATCACCATCGCTCGCCTGACCACCCTGTCCGTTCCGGGAGTAGCGCACATGGCCGGGGGATGGGGCAAAGTGAGTCGTTGGCTGCACCGGGGCACGGCTAGCGGCGACGGTGTGCAGATTCGCGTGGAAGGCAACACCGTGGCCGTGGATCTGTACATCGTGGTTGAACAGGGGGCAAACATGCTCCAGGTCAGCCGCCGCATCCAGACGGAAGTGGCGCGGGCCATCGAGAACCTGGTGGGGATGGTAGTCCGCGAGGTCAACATCCACATCGAGGACGTGGAATTCCTGCCCGGTGATTAGCCAGATCCGCACTCAAGTCCACTAATCTTGTCCATTCGCGTTAAATCACGCCTCAACCAAACGAGGTAGCGCGCTGTGAAACTCAGACGCCGCGCCCGGATGATCGCCCTACAGGCCCTTTACGAAGTTGATAGCGTACACCACGACCCCACCACGGTGCTGGAGGCACGACTGTCGGAGAAGCCCCTGCCGCCAGAGGGTGAGGCGTTCGCCCGTGCGCTGCTCAATGGCGTATTAGCCCACCTCCCGCAACTCGATGAAATGATCCACGCCTACGCCCCCGAATGGCCCCTGGAGCAAATGGCCATCATTGATCGCAACATCCTGCGCATGGCCATTTACGAATTCGCTATCAACGGCGAAACCCCGATCAAAGTAGCGATTAATGAAGCCGTGGAACTGGCCAAGATATTTGGCAGCGACAGCTCGCGGCGATTCGTCAACGGTGTGCTGGGCACCCTGGCCAACCAGATCACACTCTCTCGTCCACACCCACACAAAGCCACAAGCCAATCCAAAAACAGGCGCTCGTGAAGCCACAAGATTGATCAAGAACAGGCATCAGGATGGACGTTATCAGTAACATAGGGGCTGGTGAATTAATTTTCATCCTCATCATTATCCTCCTGGTGATGGGGCCCCACCGGTTGCCAGAGATCAGCAGGATGCTGGGCCAGACCCTACGCAAATTTCAGGAAACTTACCAAGAATTCGTCTCAGAGTTTGCGGAAGAGCTGCACACCGTCGAGGAGACCACCAAAGAAGTGCGCGAGGGTGTCCAGACACTCGCTAAGGCTGTAGATTTGTCTGGAACCCCGCCGAGGGCCACGACCAGGGCCACCCCCATGACGAAGTCCACATCCAAAACGGAAGAATTACCCACTCACAACCCCGTTCCCTGTGAGAAGGCCAAAGAGGTTAGCCCGGCCGATGACTGATGAGCAGATGACCGATGAGCAAGGGATGTCCATTCTCGAACATCTGGCTGAGCTACGCACCAGACTGCTGCGCGCACTCATCGCCCTGGGGCTGTGCACCTTGCTCAGCTTTGCGTTCGCCAGACCACTGATGCGCTTTCTGATAGCCCCGATGGGCGACAACCCTCCCGTGGCCCTGACCCCCACCGAGGCCATCAGCACTTTCATGAAAGTAGCCCTCATCGCTGGCGTGACCCTGGCCATGCCAGTGATCGTCTATCAAATGATGCGCTTCGTCACTCCCGGCCTCACCCCACGAGAAAAACGATACCTATTCGTCGTCGTGCCAGGGGCCACCCTCAGCTTCGTGGTCGGCGTGGCATTCGCCTATTTCGTTATGCTGCCGGCGGCGGTGCCGTTCCTACAGAACTTTCTCAGCGACATCGTCCGCCAACAATGGGCCATCGGCAAGTACATCGCCTTCGTCACCGCCCTGATTTTCTGGGTAGGCGTGAGCTTCGAGGCTCCGTTGCTGATCTTCTTCCTGGCCAAGCTGCGCATCGTCAGTGCGCGCATGCTGTGGCGTAACTTTCGCTACGCGATCATTGCCATCGCCATCCTGGCGGCAGTCATCACGCCCACGCCGGACCCTTTCAACATGGCCCTGGTGATGGGCCCGCTCATTGTGCTTTACCTGGTCGGAGTGGTATTGGCCTGGGTAGCCCGCCGTGGCGAAAAGTCACATCCTCCCGCAGGTTAGAGAAACCTGCGGGAGGATCAAGAATGGAAAGGAGCTATCTTCGATGAAGAAGGAACGAGTGCTGATCATGGGCGCTGCCGGGCGCGACTTCCATAACTTCAACACCTACTTCCGCGACAACCCGGCTTACGAAGTGGTGGCCTTCACTGCCACTCAGATTCCCAACATCGAGGGCCGGATTTACCCCACTGCTCTGGCTGGCCCTCAATACCCCGACGGCATCCCCATCTACCCCGAATCCGAGCTCACCCAGCTCATCACGGAGCACCAGATTGACCAGGTGATCTTTGCCTACTCGGACATCTCTCACGAATACGTGATGCACAAAGCATCACAGGCGCTGGCCGCCGGAGCGGACTTTCGCTTGATGGGCACCAAGACCACCATGCTCTCCTCTAAAGCGCCAGTGATCTCTGTCTGCGCGGTGCGCACCGGCGCCGGCAAGAGCCAGACCACCCGCCGGGTGTGCGACATCCTGCACGAGATGGGGATGAAACTGGTCGTCGTCCGCCATCCAATGCCCTACGGCAACCTGGTGAAACAAGCCTGCCAGCGTTTCGCCACCTACGAAGACCTGGACCGCTACGAGTGTACCATCGAGGAACGCGAAGAGTACGAACCGCACATTGACCGGGGGGTAGTGGTCTACGCCGGTGTGGATTACCAGCGCATCCTGGAGGAAGCAGAGAAAGAGGCCGACGTCATCGTCTGGGACGGAGGAAACAACGACCTGCCGTTTTTCAAACCCAACATCCACATCGTGGTGGTAGATCCACACCGCGCCGGCCACGAATTACGCTACCATCCCGGCGAGGCCAATCTGCGCATGGCGGATGTAGTAGTCATCAACAAAATTGACACCGCCGACCTGTCCAACGTGGCCACGGTTCGCGAAAACGTCCGCGCCGCCAATCCCACCGCAACCATCGTCGAGGCCGCGTCGCCTATCTTCGTGGAGAACCCGGACGAGATACGCGGGAAAAAGGTGCTGGTGGTGGAGGATGGCCCCACGCTGACTCACGGTGAGATGGCCTACGGCGCGGGAGTAGTTGCTGCCAGGCGCTTCGGTGCAGCGGAAATCGTGGATCCGCGACCCTACGCAGTGGGCTCCATCGTCGAGACCTACGAGAAATACCCCACCACCGGACCGGTATTGCCGGCGATGGGCTATGGTCGCAAGCAGACCGAGGAACTGGGCTTGACCATCCACGCCACCCCGTGTGACCTGGTGATCGTGGCCACACCGATTGACCTGCGGCGGGTAGTGCAGATCACCCAACCTACCCAGCGAGTGCGCTACGAGTTGCAGGAAATCGGCCAGCCGACGCTAAAAGAGGTGCTGAGCGAGAAGTTTGGTTAATCGGGCGCGAGATGCCTGCACCGCAGCTCCTGGTCTTTACTTTCAGGCAGAGGTGGTGTAAAATAGAACCTGGAAGTAAGCTCACTTCGCGAGGTGGTGAACCGAGAATGAACAAACCGCTGAGACAGGTTCAGACTATCTACGAGATCCCTGGGGAGATGACAGAGGACGAGGCGGCCGATTTCTACGGAAGTCACAACCTGGGCGAGGTGTGGGAAGAACTGGAAACAATGCAAGAGCCGGTCAAACTTTCAGCCAAACGCATATCCCAGGCTCTGGCCGCCCACTTCGCCGGGCGCGAAGAGGTGGTGGCCGTGTACCTATTCGGCTCCCATGCCCAGGGCCGGGCCGACCACCTCAGCGACGTGGACGTTGCCCTGCTGCTGCGGGATGAGCTACCGGACGCTGCCCATCTGGAACTTCGTCTGATCAGCCAGGTATATGATGCCCTGGGCACAGAAAACGTGGATGTAGTCATCCTCAACGATGCCCCTCTGCGTATCCAGGCTGAAGTCATCCAGACCGGCCAATTGCTAATTTGCAATGACTCCGCTGCCCGTATCGAGTATGAAGTACGTACCATGAGCAAGTGGTGGGACCTCAAACCCCTGCTGGAGACTTACGATCGCATCCTCTTCCAGCGGCTCAAGGATGGGTTCACCGATGAACAACGCCGAGCGTATGAGAGAGCGCGTCGAGTATCTACAAGGGCGCATTGAGCGGCTCAAGCGTTTGCAGCGGTGTTCTCTGGAGGAATACCTGTTCGACTCCCAGGCCCGGGGCCGGGCCGACCACCTCAGCGACGTGGACGTTGCCCTGCTGCTGCGGCCTGAGCCGTCCCGGGAGACCCTGTGACGTCTGGGACTCCGGCTGGATGTGAAGGTCTGTAACGCCCTGGGCAGCGACGATGTGGATGTCATCGTGCTCAACATCGCCCCCCTGGAAGTCCAGTTCGAGATCATCCGCACCGGGATGTTGCTCCACACCAACGATGAAAACGCCTGTACCGACTATGAAGTACAGACGATGAGCGAGTATTGGGACTTCAAAAAGATTCTGGATGAGTACGATGCCTATGCACTGCGGCGTATTCGGGAGAACATGAGCGATGCTGAACGCCAAGAGTATCAAGCTGCGCGTGATAAAATTAGACGAATGCGTCAAGCATTTGACGAAAGGGAGGTGATGTCTATCCATCCGTAGCAACGTCGCAGTTCTTCTGTCGGCTACCGAGGCTTGCACAGCAAAAGCCTGGGGAGCGGGGAGATTGAGGGGTATCCCCTCAATACCACCTTTTCCCCTCCCACGCCCCCGCTTTGCTGCGCAAACCCTAATCAAAGACGATTTAGACAAGGAGGCGACTTTATGCGAACGGTATACGCCGTATCGGGCGGGGTGAGCAAGTTCGCCAAGTCCCGCCCGGACAAGACTTTCCCGGCACTTGTTAAAGAGGCCTACGACTACGCCATCGCCGACCTGGGGCTGGAACATCCCCAGTTCTGGGAACTCGTTGATGGCACCGTGGCCTCTTATTTTTCTGACCACTTCGCCCGCCAACTGATGGCAGCCATCATGATCCAGGACTACCTGGGTATGTGTCCCAAACCCTCGCACCGCGTGGAGGGTGGAGGGGCGACTGGCGGCATCTGTTTCCAGGAAGGCTGGAAAGCCATCGCCTCGGGCTACATGGACATCTGCTTGTGCTATGGCTTCGAGATGATGAGCCACGTGCAGACCTGGAAAGGCAACGAGTTCATCGCCCTGGCCTCAGACGTGAGCTTCGATTATCCCGTGGGCGGTTTCTACTCCGGTTACTACGCCATGATGGTCACCCGGCACATGAAAGAGTTCGGCACCACCGTCGAGCAGATGGCCCACGTGTCGGTCAAAAACCACATGAACGCCTACTACAACCCTTACGCCCAGAAACGCCGCAAACTGACCATCGCCGACGTGCGTGCTGCACCAATGGTCGCCTGGCCACTGACCCGGTTGGACATCTGCGTGATGAGCGACGGCGCGGCGTGCACGATCCTGTGCAGTGAAGAGGGGCTGACCAAACTGGAGAAGGCCAGCGGCAAACGCATCCCACGGGTGAAAGTCTCCGGCATCGGACGCGGCACCGACGCCATGCGCATGGCCGATCGTCCCCATCAATCCTACGATGACTTTCTGAAATACAACCTCCTACCGCACGAAGATACACCCGAGACACGCCAGTATTATAAAGACCTGTGGGAGCGTGGCTTCCGCTATCCTGGCGTACACTCCTTCCGCGCCGGACGCATGGGCTCCAAAGAAGCCTACAAAAACGCGGGCATCCACGACCCGCTGCACGAGATTGACTTCGTTGAGCTGCACGACGCCTATACCTCCAGTGAAATACAGACCTACGAGGACATGGGGCTGTGCCGTTACGGCGAGGGTGGCCACTTCGCAGCCAGCGGCAAGGCATTCCTGCCTGGCATTGACTACGGCCTTGACCTGCCGGAGAAACCGGTCTGCCCGGTGAACCCCTCTGGTGGACTCATCGCCTGTGGCCACCCCGTCGGCGCAACGGGGCTGATGCAGGCCGTGTTCGCCTTATGGCAGTTGCAACACACTATCGAGAAGCACTTTGGCACGCCGGAGCTACAAGTGCCCAACGCTAAGCGCGGCGCTATCCACTCACACGCCGGGACGGGCACTTACGTCACGGTCAGCATTCTGGAGAGGGAGGAATAATCATGGCTGACGAGAAATTCCCCACCAAGATCGAAGAAACGCTGGAGGGTACCGTCCTTTTCAACGTCCCCTTTCCCGAAGGCGATGACCTGTCCAGCCTGAAGGATATGGCCCCCATCATCATCAAGCAGCCGTACTCCATCGAGTACATCCACTCCTACGGCCAGGATTCACCTTTCTTCGCCGGTCTAGCTAACAGGCGCTTCCTCGTCACCCGCGAGCCGGATACGGGCTACACCTACGGCACCCCCCGTGGCCACGACATGTACACCGGCAAGGAAACGGAATGGGTAGAGATTCCCTGCGAAGGGGTGATGCACGCTTTCACGGTGTGTCACTTCGGCAGCGAGGAGTTCCTGCCCGAATGCCCTTACATCCTGGCCCAGGTCGAGTTCGAGGGCGTGGACACCCTGTTCCTGGCCCGGGTCGTCGGTTTAGACCCGGCAGAGGCCAGTGAGGACTGGATCGGGATGAAACTCAAGGGTCGCTTCCGCCGCTGGAGTAAATTCAAGCCCACCGATGTGTACTTCTACCCGGCGGAGTAAGCATTCACTCACGTGACAGTCACCTTCGAGGTGACTGTCACGTAAGGAGTAAGCCTATGGAAATCCTACGAGAAGGACAGGGCGAACTCATCGGCTGGCACGATCCCGACGAGCACCGCCGATGGGTGCGGGAGAACAAATCCCGCGAACTGAAAGACAAACAGATGACAGTAGCGGAAGCGGTGGAGCGCTTCGTTCATGACGGGGACTTCATCGCCATGGGCGGATTCGGCCACATCCGCATTCCCATGGCCTTGATCTACGAGATCATCCGCCAACGCAAAGGCAATCTGACCATGGCCGGCAAGACGGCCGTGCACGACATTGACATCCTCATCGGCGCCGGCTGCGTAAACAAAGTGGAAGTGGCCTACTCCTTCGGGCACGAGCTGCGTGGCCTTTCCCCCGCCGGCCGGCGGGCGGTGGAGACCGGGAAATGTAAGGTAGTGGCCGAGATCAGCAACGCGGGCTACCAGTGGCGTTTCCTGGCGGCGGCAATGGGCGTGCCCTTCGTCCCCTCACGCAACATGCTGGGCACCGACACTTTCGAGAAAAGCTCGGCCAAGATCGTGCGCGATCCCTGGAGCGGCAAGCCGGTCTGCCTGCTGCCCGCCTGCTACCCCGACGTGGCCATGTTCCACGTGCCCCGCTGCGACAAGTACGGCAACGCGCAGATTGACGGCATCCTGGTGGAGGACTTCGAGCTGGCGCGGGCAGCGCGGCGGCTGATCATCACCACCGAGGAAATCGTGGACGAAGAGGTGATCCGCCGCGAGCCCGACCGGACGGTGATCCCCTTCTTCCTAGTGGATGCGGTCTGCGAGGTACCCTACGGAGCGCACCCCACGCAGATGCCCTACCTGTACTTCTTCGACGAGGAGCACATCCACGAGTGGCTCACCGTCTCCAAGACAGAAGAAGGGACACGAGAGTACTTCGACAAATACGTCTTCGGGGTGAAGGACTTCGAGGAGTACCTGGAATTAGTGGGCGGCGTGCGCAAGCTGAGCTACCTCAAGCGGGTGGAGCAGTACCGCGCGCCGATGCCGGCGTAGGAGGGAGAGCGATGGTTGAGACAACGAGCTACACACCGACCGAGTTGCTGGCCTGCGTGGCCTCACACATCCTGGAGGACCGCAAGTCCATCTTCGTGGGCACCGGCCTGCCGATGATCGCCTCCATGCTGGCCCAGCGCACCCACGCCCCTCACCTGCTCATCGTCTTCGAGGCGGGGGGCGTCGGCCCACAGGTGCCGGTACTGCCCATCTCGGTGGGCGACTCACGCACCTTCCACCGCGCAGTGGCCGCCTCTTCCATGCACGACGTGATGAGCACCATGCAGAATGGGTACGTTGACTACGGCTTCCTGGGCGCGGCGGCCATTGACCCCTACGGCAACATCAACACCACCATCATCGGCGATTGGGAACACCCAAAAGTGCGCCTTCCTGGCAGCGGCGGGGCCAACGACATTGGATCCCTCTGCTGGCGCACGATCATCATCATGCGCCAGGACAAGCGCCGTTTCGTGAACAAGCTGCCCTTCGTTACCACACCCGGCTACCTCACCGGCCCTGGCGCGCGCGAGGCGGCCGGCCTGCCCGAGGACACCGGCCCCTACCGGGTGATCACCCAGCTCGGGGTCTACGGCTTCGACGAGACAACCAAACGCCTCAAGCTCATCAGCCGCCATCCGGGGGTCACCATCGAAGAAATCCAGGCCAACAGCGAGTTCGAGATCATCATCCCCGCCGAGGTGCCGGAAAGTACGCCTCCCACGCTGGAGGAGCAGCGCATCCTGCGCGAGATTGACCCCAGCGGGATGGTGATCAAGAAATAAAGAATCAGGTGACAGTCACCTCGGAGGTGACTGTCACCTGACTGTCACCTGAGGGAGAGCACCGATGGATTTTGAACTTACCGAAGAGCAGCAGATGATCCGCAAGATGGCGCGCGATTTCGCCGAGAAGGAAATCGCCCCCATCGCCAAAGAGACCGACGCTGAGGAGAAATTCCCCTGGGAGACCATTCGTAAGATGGCTGCACTTGGCTTCCTGGGCCTGCCTTTCCCGGAGGAATACGGCGGGGCCGGGGCCGACAACGTCAGTCTGGCCATCGTCATGGAAGAGATCGCCCGCGTCTGTGGCTCCACGGCCATCACCCTGGACGCTCACACCTCACTGTGCTGCGAGCCTATCTACCTCTTCGGCAGCGAGGTGCAGAAGCAAAAGTACCTGCCCAAGCTGTGCAGTGGGGAGTGGATCGGCGCTTCCGGGCTAACCGAGCCAGGGGCCGGCTCCGACGCCGGGGCCACCAAAACTCGCGCCGTGCGCGATGGCGACGAATGGGTCATCAACGGCCAGAAGTGCTTCATCACCAACGGCTCTATCGCCGATGTGATAGTTATCACCGCTATGACCGATCCGCAGCGAGGCTCGCGGGGCATCTCCAGTTTCATCATTGAAAAAGGGACCCCCGGCTTCCGCCCAGGCCGCGACGAGGAAAAGATGGGCCTCAGGGGTTCAGTCACGTCAGAGCTTTTCTTTGAGGACTGCCGCATTCCGGCAGCCAATCTGTTGGGCAAGGAGAACGAGGGCTTCAAACAGTTCCTCACCACTCTGGACACGGGACGCATCGCCATCGCGG